>JAGXHO010000137.1 GCA_024636105.1 Trueperaceae bacterium
CCGAAGCGGTGCGCTACGCCATCGCCCACTCGATCAACCGCGACCAGATCTCGGCCATCATCGGCGAGGCGGGCGTGCCCGCCTACGGCCACGGACCCGCTGAGACGGTTGGCTTCTACGACCACACCCTCCCCTACGACCCCGAAGAGGCCCGCCGCCTGCTCGAGGCCGACGGCTGGACCCTCGGCGCCGGTGGCATCCGCAGCAAGGACGGCGAGCGCCTGACGCTGAACGTCCTGACCCGCGGCGTCACCGTCGGCGAGCTCGACGCGCTGCAGGTCGTGCAGGCGCAGCTCGCGAGCGTCGGCATCGAGATCACGATCGAGCGCGTCGACGCCGCCGCCTTCACCTCGGCGGTCAACAACGGCGGCCTGCGTTGGAAGAACGAGGGCCTCCCCGCCGAGACCGAGATGTGGACCACCGGCTCGGGCATCCGCACTGGCGAGGTCGGCTACCTTCAGAACCGCCCGCTCTGCTTCCAGACCACGCGTGCCTGGTACGGCATCCCCTGCACACCGGAGTACGACGAGGCGTTCGCGCTCTCGCAGTCGCCGGCCCCGCTCGAGGAGCGCCTCGAGGGCTACCGTGTGATGGGCGAGTACAACAAGCTGTGGCAGCATCGCCACCCGCTCTTCCACATCCAGAGCAACATCGGCGTCAAGGAGACCGTCCAGGGCTTCGTCGTCGACCGCCAGGACTCGCTCGACCTGCGGGGCGTCAGCTTCCGCTGATCGGCGCGCTCGCTCCCGCTTCGTTCTGACGGCGCGCGTGGGGCTCCGGCCCCACGCGCGCCCGCCTGACGCGCCGGCCCTCCGCCGGCACTCCCCGACGTGGCGCGGCGTCGGGCCGAGGTTCCCGCCCCATGCTCGTCTACATCGGCAAGCGCCTCCTGCAGCTCATCCCCGTGCTGTTCGGCGTCCTTCTCGTCACCTTCGCGGTCACCCGGCTCACGCCCGGCGACCCGGCCGACCTCCTCGCGGGCGAGGACGCCACCCAGGCGATGATCGAGGCCACGCGCACCCGCCTCGGCCTCGACCGTCCGGTGCCCATCCAGTTCGGCATCTACGTGCTGAACGCGCTCCAGGGCGATCTGGGCACGTCGTACGTCCTCAGCATCCCGGTCACCCAGTTGATTGGCGCGCGCTGTACTTCACCGGTCAGATCGCCGGCGTGGCGCTGTTCATCACCATCGTCTTCGGGATCCCGCTCGGCATCCTGTCGGCGGTGCGGCGCGACACGCTGCTCGACGGCGTCGCGCGCGTGATCTCGCTCATCGGCGTATCGATCCCCAATTTCTTCTTCGGTCTCTTGTCGATCTTGCTGTTCTCGCTCACCCTCGGTTGGCTGCCCTCGTTCGGCACCGGCACGTGGAAGCACCTCATCTTGCCGGGCCTCACGCTCGGCACCTTCTCGATCGGCCTGGTCGCGCGGCTCGCGCGCGCCAGCATGCTCGACACGCTCGGTCAGGACTTCGTCCGTACGGCGCGCGCGAAAGGGCTGTCGGGTTGGGTGGTCGTGTACAAACACGCGCTCCGCAACTCGGCCATCGCGATCGTCACCATCCTCGGCCTCAACCTCGGCAACCTCCTCGCGGGGTCGGTGCTCACCGAGTCGGTGTTCGCCTTCCCCGGCATCGGACGGCTCCTCGTGACCAGCATCTTCCAGAAGGACTACGTGACCGTGCAAGGCACCATCCTCGTGATCGCCGCGATCTACGTGTTCGTCAACCTGCTCGTCGACCTGCTGTACGCGGCGGTCGACCCGAGGATCCGGTACTGATGCGGGGCCTTCGCGACAACCCGCTGTGGCGCGAGCTGCGGCGCAGCCGCATCGCCCAGGTCTCCTTCGCCGTCACGCTCCTGTACGTGCTCCTTGCGCTGTTCGGGCCGGCGCTGGCGCCCTACTCGGCCACCGAGATGCTCACGATGCCGCGTCAGGCGCCCTCAGGCGAGTTCTGGTTCGGCACCGACGAGATCGGCCGCGACATCTTCAGCCGGATGCTGATCAGCGCGCGCGTGGCCCTGACCGTCGGCTTCGTCTCCGTGGGCATCGGCTTGGTCGTCGGCGGAGTGATGGGGGTGTTGGCCGGCTACTTCGGCGGCTGGCTCGACGCGGTCCTGATGCGCGTGGTCGACGTGCTGCTCGCGTTCCCGGGGATCCTGCTGGCGCTCGCCGTCATCACCTTCCTCGGGCCGGGCCTCACGAACACGATGATCGCGATCGGCATCGGGGGGATCCCTGGCTACGCCCGCCTGGTGCGGGGCGAGATCTTGTCGCTGCTCGAGCGCGATTACGTGGCGGCCGCCAAATCGCTCGGCGCCAACCACCTGCGCGTGATGGTCAAGCATCTGGTCCCGATGATGGCGTCGTCGGTCCTCGTCTACTCCACCGCGCAGCTGGCGCGCGCGATCCTCGCCGAGGCTGGCCTCTCGTACCTCGGCCTGGGCGTGCAGCTCCCGCAGCCGTCGTGGGGCGGGATGATCGCCTCGGGGCAGCGCTTCTTCCTCTCGGCGCCCTTCATGGCCATCTACCCGGGCACCGCGATCATGGTGCTCGTCTTCGCCCTCAACCTGCTCGGCGACGCGTTCCGCGACGCCCTCAACCCCCAGCTCCGGCGCGCCGGGACCAAGTAGCTCGCGCGCCGCCGTGCCGGGCTCCCGGATCGCCGGTGGGGTTCGGTGCGGTGCCTCAGGGAGATCCACCATGGACATCCGCTTCGAAGGCAAGACCGTGATCGTGACCGGCGCCGCCCGCGGCGTCGGTCGCGCGCTCGTGCACGCGTTCGTCGCCGCCGGCGCGTCGGGCATCGTCGCCGCCGACCGCGATGAGGCCGGCCTGAACGAGAGCTGCGCCGGCCAAGGCGACCACGTCGTCCCGGTCGCCGCCGACATCAGCACCGTCGACGGGGCCAGGGCCATCGTCGCCACCGCCGTCGACCGCTTCGGCGGCCTCGACGTCTGCGTGAACAACGCCGCCGTCGCCCCGACCGCCGCGCTGCTGGAGTACGACGTCAAGGTGTGGGACACGGTCTACGCCGTGAACGCCCGCGGCACCTTCCTGATGACCCAGGCGGCGGCCAAGGCGATGATCGCCGGCGACCGCAAGGGGCGCATCGTCAACTTCTCGTCCGGGTCCGCCAAGAAGGGAGGCGCCGGCGCCGCCGCCTACGCGAGCAGCCGCGCCGCCACCGAGTCGTTCTCGCGCGTCGCCGCGATCGAGCTCGCGCCGTACGGCATCTTGGTGAACACCGTCAGCCCGGGCCTGATCGACACCCAGCCCAAGCCGCTGCCGCCGAGCATGGCGGCCGGCCTCGCGGCGCGCGTCCCGACGCTGCCGCTCGCGCGCGCGGGCGAGCCCGAGGAGGTGGCGAACGTGGTGCTGTTCCTGGCCTCCGAGTACGCTGGCTACATGACCGGCTCGGTCGTCGACGTCGACGGTGCCGCTGGCGTGGGCAACCGCGCGCCCAAGGAGATCGTGGACGACGACGTCCGCTACGACTGGGTCACCGGGAAAGAGCGCTCGTGAGGGTCGCCTTCGAAGGCAAGACCGTGATCGTCACCGGCGCCGCGCGCGGCGTCGGTCGGTCGCTCGTGCGCGCCTTCGCCGATGCGGGCGCGTCCGGGATCGTCGCGGTCGATCGCGACGAGGCCGGCCTGAGCGAGACGTGCGCCCCGTTCGGCGACCACGTCGTGCCGGTCGTGGCCGACCTCCGCCAGGTGGAGGACGTGCAACGCATCGTCGACACCGCCGTGGAGCGCTTCGGCGGCCTCGACGTGTGCGTGAACAACGCCGCAGTCGCGCCCAAGATGGCGCTCCTGGACTACGACCCGGACGTGTGGGACACCGTCTACGCGGTCAACACCCGCGGCACCTTCCTGATGACGCAAGCCGCCGGCCGCGCGATGGTCGCCGGCAAGCGCGCCGGCCGCATCGTGAACTTCTCCTCCGGCTCGGCCAAGGAGGGCGGTCCGGGCGCAGCGGCGTACGCGAGCAGCCGCGCGGCCACCGAGGCCTTCGGCCGCGTCGCGGCGATCGCGCTCGCCCCCTACGGCATCCTGGTGAACACCGTCAGCCCGGGGCTGATCGACACCCAGCCCAAGCCGCTGCCGCCGCGGATGGCGGCAAAGCTCGGCCAGGTGATCCCCAACCTGCCGCTCGCGCGCCCGGGCGAGCCCGAGGAGGTCGCGCACGTCGTGCTCTTCCTGGCCTCTGAGCACGCGGGGTACGTGACCGGGTCGGTGTGGGACGTCGACGGCGGCGTCGCGGTCGGGTCGCGGGCCCCCAAGGAGATCGTCGACGACGACACTCGGTACGACTGGGTCACGGGGCGCGAGCGCTGAGCGCGATCACGTCGAACGCATCCTGACGAAGGTCCGCTTCCTTCTGCGGACCGGCCACGGTGTGGCTTCGCGTGCGCTCCGGACCGCGGTATCGTCCTGGACGTGAACCGAGAGGTGCCCACGCCCCCCGTGTCCGCTTCCGTGGGCGCGGGTCGGCCATGAGCACCCCCCCACCCGAACTCCGCAGCTCGCTGATCGCCCGGTACCCCGGCTACTACGGCTGGGTCGTCCTCGCGATCGGCACCCTCGGGATGATGATGACGGTTCCCGGCCAGACGGTCGGGGTCTCGATCTTCCTCGACGGCATCATCCTCGACCTGGGCCTCTCGCGCTCCCAGGTCTCGACGCTCTACCTGATCGGCACGCTGCTGGGGTCGCTGACGCTCCCGTTCGTCGGCCGCTTCGTCGACCGTCGCGGGCCGCGGGTCGCGGTGGCGGTGGTCGCCGCCGCGTTCGCGCTGGCGTGCGTGTGGATGGGGTTCGTGCAGAGCGCGTGGATGCTGCTCGTCGGCTTCACGCTGATCCGCGCGTTGGGCCAGGGGGCGTTGTCGCTCATCAGCGTGCACTCGGTGGCCATCTGGTTCGTGCGGCGCCGCGGGGTGGCGATCGGCGTCCTCGGGATCGGCATGGCCGCTTGGGTCGGCGTGTTCCCCACGCTCGTCGAGCTTCTGATCGAGCCGTTCGGATGGCGCACGACGTACATGATCCTGGGCGCCCTGGTCGCCGTCACGATCTTGCCGCTCGGGGCGCTGCTGCTGCGCGACCGCCCTGAGCGCTACGGCATGGTGGTCGATGGCGGCGATGCGACCGGAGCGGACGCCACGGTCGAACCCGAGGTCGCCTACCGCCCCGCCGAGGCACGTGCGACCCTCACGTACTGGCTGTTCCTGGTGGGCTTGTGGTTCGGCTCGAGCCTCGGGACCGGGCTCGCCTTCCATCACTACGGCATCCTCGCGACCGGCGGCCTCGATCGGGGGACGGCGGCGGCGGCGTTCATCCCGCTCGGCATCCTGTCGGCCATCGGGAACCTGGGGA
>JAGXHO010000016.1 GCA_024636105.1 Trueperaceae bacterium
AGGATGCGATGTGGGCGTCCTTCGCCGCCCAGTACCGCGTCGCGCCCCCCCCGACCACGGGCACGGACGTCGCGACCATGGTCGACGAGGCGGCGCGCGCGCTCGAGCGCGTGGCCGACGCGGTCCGGCCGCTGCCGGTGTTCGCGGTCGACGGCGACGGCCGGGTGACGCTCGTCGTGGTGCTCTGGAACTGGACCCCCTACCCGCGCCTGCTCGTGTTCCGCACGCCGCCGGGAACGACGCTCGCCGACGGCGACGACTCCGCAACGAAGGCCGCGCCGGTCCTCGCGGCCCTCGGCGGGTGCGCGCTCCGCTTCCATGGGTTCGCCTACGCGAGCGAGGACGTGGCGTTGCGGCTGTTCGTGGACCAGGGGGGCGAGTCGACGCTGCGCCTGCTGGGCAGCGACCCACCGCTGCCGCAGGCGCCGGCCGAGTTCACGGGCGACGACGTGGTCGCGGTGCTTCGGTTCGAACACCCGGCCCTCGCCGGCGCCGACGTGGTGAGCGTCGCGATCGAGGGGCCGTCGCTCGGCGTCGGGTCGGCCTTCGTGGTGTTGGCGAACGTGCGCACGAACCTGGGGCTCGACGGGGTGCTGCGGTCGCTGGCGCTGCCGTGAGTGCCGGTCAGCGACCGAACCTGCGTTGACGCTGCTGGAAGGAGCGCAGCGCGCGAAGGAAGTCGATGCGCCGGAACTCGGGCCAGTAGGCGTCGCAGAAGTAGAACTCGGCGTAGGCCGCCTGCCACAGGAGGAAACCGGAAGAGCGCACCTCGCCGGAGGTCCGGACGATGAAGTCGGGGTCGGGGACGCCGGCGGTGTAGAGATGGCGGTCGATGTCGCCTGTGTCGAGCGTCTCGGCGACCGTGGCCAGGTCCTCGCCGGCGTCGGCGTGCGCGCGCAAGGCCGCCCGGACCGCCGCGACGATCTCCTCGCGACCGCCGTACCCGAGGGCCACGTGCAGGTGCAGCCGGTCGTACTTCTCGGTGGCGACCTCCATCGCCCGGAGCGCCTGTTTCGACTCTTCGGGGAAGTCGTCGATGTCGCCGATCACCCGGACGCGCACCTCGTTGCGGTGGAGTTCGGTGTCGCGAAGGAATTCGCGCGCCTGCGCGGCGAAGAGCCGATGCAGGTGCGCCACCTCCTCCGGATCGCGGCCACGGTTGTCGGTCGAGAACCCCCACAGGGTCACGTGTTGGATGCCCAGGTCGAGGCACCAGGCGAGCACGTCGCGCGCCTTGCCGGCGCCGTAATCGTGCCCGGCTTTGGCGTCGAGCCCGAGCGCGCGCGCGAAGCGGCGATTGCCGTCCATGATGATCCCCAGGTGCTTGGGCACCGGACCGCCCCGCACCTGCGCGAGCAACCGGCGCTCGTAGAGCCAGTACAGGCCACGGTTCCACCAGCGCCACGCGGTGATGCGGCGGTCGGCGGTCGGGGGTCGGGGACGCGCTGGGGCGGCGGACGCCATGCGCCACGAGCGTACCGTTTCGGTTTCGGTGCGGGGGCCCGTTCGTCCCGACGGGGCCCGTTCGGACGATCCGGATCGGTTCAGGAGAACGGAGTGCCGAACGCCGCGAACGGGGCCCAGCGCTCGTCCTTGGGCGAGACGGCGACAGGGACGCCGGCGTCGGGCCACGCGATGGCCAGATCGGGGTCGTCCCACCGCAGTCCCCCCTCCGCCTCGGGCGCGTAGCCGGCGTCGACCTTGTAGACGACGTCGGCCACGTCCGACAGCACCAGGAAGCCGTGCGCGAATCCGGCCGGCACCCACAGGTGCTCCGGGCGATCGCCGTCGAGCACCGCGCCGTCCCACCGGCCGTACGTCGCAGAACGCGCGCGCAGGTCGACGGCCACGTCGAAGATGGTGCCGCGGACGACGCTCACGAGCTTCCCTTGGGCGTGCGGCGGCGCCTGGAAGTGCAGGCCGCGCAGCGTCCCGCGCCGAGACCGCGAGTGGTTCTCCTGCACGAAGGCCGGCAACCCCGCCGCCGCCGCGGAGGCTGCGCGCCAGCGCTCGACGAAGAAGCCGCGGTCGTCGGCGTGCGGCGCAAGCGCGACGCGCAGGACATCCGGCAGGTGGGGGAGGGGGGCGGCGTCCATTCGCATGCGTCAGGCTAACCCCGGCCCCGCGTGGTGCGGCGGCCGTGGCGTCGGCCGCGCCGACCGTGGCAAGATGGAGGGTCACGCGCGGCGAACGGAGCACCACCACGCCGGAGCGATGCCCACGGGGGTGGCCGATGCCGAACCACGAACACCTGCTGCTCGTCACCGGCCTGTCGGGGGCCGGCAAGTCCGAGGCGATGAAGGCGCTCGAGGATCTCGGGTTCTTCTGCATCGACAACCTGCCACCGGCGTTCCTGCCGCAGCTGACGAGCCTGCAGGCGCTGACCGCGCACCACAGCCACCGGATCGCGGTGGCGATGGACGTCCGCGGACGGTCGATGTTCGACGACCTGTTCGTCGCGCTCGACCAGCTGCAGGCCGACGGCGTTCGGCACCAGATCCTCTTCCTCGATTGCGCCGACGACGTCCTCGTCCGTCGGTACTCGGAGACGCGCCGGCGCCACCCCGTGCAGGAGGGCCACAGCCTCTTCGAGCACATCGCTGCCGAGCGGCGGCTGCTTGCGGGGGTGCGCGACCGCGCCGACCTGGTGCTCGACACCACCCGGATGAACGCCCGCGACCTCAAGGCGCGCCTCGGCCGCATCGTGCTCGGCCGCGACGTCACCACCGCGCTCGACGTCGACGTCATGAGCTTCGGGTTCAAGCACGGCGTGCCGCTCGATGCGGACCTGATGTTCGACGTGCGCTTCCTGCCCAACCCGCACTACGACCCGGTCTTGCGGCCGCAGAGCGGACTCGACGCGCCGGTGGCGGAGTACGTGTTCGCCCAGCCCGAGACGGCCCTGGTGGTCGACGAGATCCTCGCCCTGCTCGTGCGCTGGATCCCGCTGCACGCCGCGGCCGGCAAGGCGCGCCTGACGGTGGCGATCGGCTGCACGGGCGGCCAACACCGCTCCGTCGCGATCGCAGAGCGGATCGCCGTGCGCTTGCGCGAGCGCTTCGAGGACGTCACGGCGGTCCATCGCGATCTCGCGAAGAACGCTGCACGCCGTTCGACCGATGACTGACCTACCTGCGGTCCCCTCGACGCGGTAGCCTGACGTCCCCATGACGGTCCGGACCACGCCATGATCCTGGTCACCCTCGGTGGCCTCGCCCTGTTCCTGCTCGGCATCGAGCGCATCGCGAACGCGCTCCAGGCGAGCGCGGGGTCGTCGGCGCGGCGCTGGATGGCGGCGGCGACGCGCTCGCCGTTCCGGGCGCTCGCGGCCGGCACCGCCGTGTCGGCGGCCACCCAGAGCGGTACCGCCACCGCCGTGACCGCGCTCGGCCTCGTGTCCGGCGGGCTCGTCGCGGTCCGCGAGGGGATCGCGCTCAGCTTGGGCGCCAAGATCGGCGCCACCTTGGCCATCCAGCTCGCGGCCTTCAACGTCGCCGCGTACGCGCTCCCGATGATCGGGGTCGGCTTCCTGCTCGGCTCTTGGCGCCGCGCGCGGGGCGTGGGGGGTCTGGTGTTGGGCGCCGGGCTGCTCTTCCTGGGGCTCGACCTCACCGTCTCGTCGCTGGGCGACCTCGCGGGGACGCCGCTCTTCGCCCTCGTCATCGAGGCGGCCGAACGCCAGCCGTTCGTCGTCGTGCTCGTGGGGCTCGCGCTCGGCGGCCTGCTCGGCAGCGCCAACGCGGCCGCGGCGGTCGCGCTCGGCCTCTTCGCCGCCGACGCGGTCACGTTCCCGACCGCGCTCGCCTTGGTCGCCGGCGGCAACGTCGGCAGCACGCTGTTGCCGCTGCTCAGCGCGCGGGCGCTCGACGCGTCGGCCCAGCAGGTCGCCGCCGCGCACCTGGTGATCAAGGGGATCGGGGCGGTCGCGCTCGCCTTCGTGGTCGCTCCCGTGGCGCAGGGGCTCGCCTTCCTCGGCGGCGACGGCGCGCGCCAGATCGCGAACGCGCACACGGGCTTCAACCTGATCGTCGGCCTGCTGGGGACGCTGCTCGCCGGCCTCGCCGCGCGTCTGGCCGCGCGCTTCATCCCTGCCGCCGACGAGGAACTGGGGCCCAAGTACCTGCGCGACGACGCACTCGGTGACCCCAAGCTCGCGACCGCGCTGGCGCTGCGCGAGACGGTGCGGGTGAGCGATCAGGTCGCCGTGATGACCGAGTTGGCCGCCAAGTCGCTGCACAGCGGGACTTGGGACCCGGAGTCGATCGCCGCGCGCGAGGACAAGGTCGACCACCTCACGCAGCGCACCGTCGACTACCTGGCGCGTTTGCGCGCGCAGCACGGCGACGACGACGCCTCGGAGCGGCTGCTCCTGATGGTGACCGAGCTCGAGCACGTGGGCGACCAGATCCGACGGTTGCAGCGGCGCGAGGACAAGCTCCGCGCGGCTGGCGTCGAATACAGCCGCGACGGCCGCACCGAACTGGGCGACACGGCCGATCGGGTGCTCGCGCGCATGCGGGCCGCCTTCACCGCGGTCGCCACCCACGACGCCCCCATGGCGCGCGGCGTGATCGAGGGGCGGCCGACCTTCGAGGCGCACGTCGCCAAGATGCGCGTGGCCCACCTGGCGCGGCTGGAGGCGCGCCTACCCGAGGCGCGCGCCTCGAGCTCCCACCACCTGGAGGTGCTCACGTTGCTGCGGCAGGTGGACGCGAGCGTCACCCGAGTCGCGGGGTGGGTGGTGGAGGCGCAGGGGGCGTAGCGATAGGGTCGGGGGCCTCGATCGGCCCGGTCTGCGTCTCGTGGGACGCGGACTACCCCGGCGGTGGCACGCCGCCGTCCGTTGCCGGCAGGCCAAGGTCCTCGGCGGCGCGCAGAAGCGTCCGGTCCAGCGTCACGAGCGTCGCCTCGTGCTGTGCCGCGGTGGCCAGATGCACGGCGTCGGCGGCGCGCAGGCCGAGGGCGGGCCAGGCGAGGAGCAGCTCGGCGGCCAGGTCGTACGTGTCGGGGCTAATCGACAGCCGGCGGAAGACCGGTCCGACGTGGCCGCGCCACGTAGCATGCAGCTCGTGACGGTCGACGGCGAGGCGGCGCATCCGCCTCCACCGAGCCAGCGTCCCGGCCAACTCCACGATCGTGAGGTCGCTGACCGCCCAGGTTCCCGGCGGCTCGGCGGTGAGCACGGCCTCGACCGCGGCCGAGGTCGGTTCCGGCAGGTAGTAGGGGATCAGGAAGCTGGAGTTGAGGTAGATGCCGGCGCCTCCTCGGCGCGAGGCAGGTCGGAGCGCTCCCGCGCCCTCTCCTCGAGCAGCGCCACCAGGGCGCCATCTTCGCCGCCGACCCGTGCCCGCAGGGCCGCCATGGACGGCACAAGCGCATCGGTTGCCTGCAGCGTCGCCACCGGGCGGCCGTAGCGCGTGATCGCAATCCGCTCGCCGCCCTCGACCCGCCGTAGCAGTCGTGCGAGGTCGCGCTTCGCCTCGGCGACGCTTACGCGCGTCGCGTCGCCAGCCGCCGCGGACGAAGCTTTGTTGGTCATCATGTTGACCGGCATACGACGGTGGTGGGGCTGCGGGGCGCTACCGTGGGCAGCTGCCGAGCGGAGTGGGCACGGGCCGCGCCGTCGTGGGCCCACCGCACGAACGCGACGGCCCGTGTTCGCATCCTGGGCACTGGTGTCGCCTGCCCCGCGCCTGGTACGAACGCGTCATGGAGGAGCGTCCGCTCGACGCCCGCGTGACGATCGTTGGCGCCGGCCCCGCCGGCCTGGCGACCGCCCGCGAGCTTGCGCGCCGAGGCGTGGCGTCCGTCGTGCTCGAGCGCGACCGCGTCGGGTCGACCTGGGCTTCCGCCTACCCCCACCTGCGGCTACACACCCGCCACGAGGCCGCGGCCCTGCCCGGCATGCCGTACCCACCGGGGACATCGACCTTCCCGCGCGCCGATGAGGTGCACGCCTACCTGCGCGCCTATGCGCAGCACTTCGACCTCGACGTGCGCGAGGAGGTCTCCGTTGCGGCCGCTGCGCCCCAGGGCAACGGCTGGACGCTGGCGGCGAGCGCCGGTCCGTGGCGAACCCGCGTCCTCGTGTGGGCGGGGGGGGATCTGGGCGGCGCCCGTGGTGCCCGAGCTGCTCGGCCGCGAGGGCTACGCGGGCGAGGTCCTGCACGTTCGCGACTACCGCGGCCCAGAGCCGTTCCGCGGTCGGCGGCTGCTGGTGGTCGGGGCCGGCAACAGCGGCAAGGACGTCGCGACCGCAGCCGTCGGCGTGACGTCGTCGATAACGATCGCGGTGCGCGACGGCGCGGTCTTCGTGCCCTACCCCAACGTCGTGTCGCAAAGCAGCGGCGAGCTGTGGCGGCGGCTGCCGCCCCGGCTCGTCGACGCGGCGCTGCGGCGCTTGCGGCGCGCGTACCCGGAGCTCGGCCTGCCGTTCCCAACGAGCGCGCCGCGCGATGCTGTCGCCGTGGTCGGCCTGGAGCTGGTCGACGCCGTGCGTGCGGGCCGCGTGGCGGTTCGGCCGGCCGCCGCAGCCTTCACCGCGGACGGCGTGCACTTCGCCGACGGACGCGAGGAAGCCTTCGACGCGGTCGTCCTCGCCACCGGCTTCCGGCCGGCCACCGACCCGATAGCCACGTGGCTCGATGCGGCCGGCCGGCCCACGGCGCCGGGGCTGTTCGTGGTCGGCGACCGCTACCCGACGCTGGAGACGTTCCTGCAGCAGCTGCGGCGCGAGGCGCCGGGGGTGGCGGGGGCGGTCGTCCAAGCCCTGGGGGGTGGGGTACGGGCGCTGAGGGCCCTGGCCCGGGTGGCCGCGATGCGTTGACGGCCCAATGGCGCCGGGTCGGCTCAGACGTCGCGGGCGAGGCCACGCGCGTCGGCCGCGACGCGCTCCGCGACCTCGGGCAGCAGATCGAGCCCATTCGGAAAGCGCACGACCCTCAGCGGCACCCGCCGGACGACCTCCGCCAGCGTTGCGAAGCGCGGGCCGGCAAGGCCGGCGCCCTCGACGATCCCAACCAGGAAGGTGTGGCGCACCAGTTGGAAGAGCGCTTGGGACGGTGGCATCGTCTCGAAGGTGATGGCGCCACCATCTCGTCGAGTGGGCAGGTACAGGGCGGTCAGCGGGCGCAGAGAGCCGTCGAAGGTCCCGAACTCGCCGTCGGCGACCGGCACCCGCCGCTTGGTCAGGCCGGGGTGCACCTGCTCGAGTGCGTCGTGGCCGACGAAGTGGTTCGCTTGCTCAGGCCACATGCGCATTTGCGGGTATCCTGGGCGCGCCAGGAATCCCTTCGCGGCAGGCGTCAGCGCCACGATGTCGTCGCTGCCGAGCGGGTAGCCCAGGCGCAGCATGGTCGCCGCCAGCGACGTCTTGCCGCCGCCGTGGCTGGACAGGAACGCGATCGCGGATCCGTCGACCACGACGGACGAAGCGTGCAGCGCTGGCCAGCCGGCGCGCTCGAGCCAGAAGGCGAGCACGAAGCCCAGCAAGTGCAGCTCGACCATGTAGTCGTAGGCGGGGTCGTGCAGTTGGTAGGCGATGCCGTCCTCGAGGACGAAGAAGTCGACGACCTCGGTGAACCTGAAGACGGTCGCCGTTGGGGTCACGAAGAGGTTGAGGAAGTGCTGCCGCTCGTCGATCATCGCGGGGCTACCGTAGGTGGCTTCTGCCTCGTCCCAGTTCTCCGCCAGGGGCGGCGCGGCGACCGGCCGAACCCACAGGTCCGCCGGCGCTTCGGTCTCGACGAGGCGGTTGGCGAAGCGGTGGGGGGTGGTGACGACCAAGCCGTACAGCGCGTAGCGACGCTCGCCCGGCAGCGAGTCGACGAGGATCAAGCGTCTGCCTCGACCAGCAGGCCGGCGGCCAGTAGGTCGGACGTGAAGGCGGCTAGCTCGGCTTCCAGCCCTTCGGTCGGAGCGGCGTAGGCCCCTGCGAGTCTCGCCGCGGCGGCAACCACGCCACCGGTTTCGACCAGGGCGCGCCACGAATCGGCACCGCTCCCCTCGAGCGTGTAGCTCTGGCCCGAGGCCAGGTCACCGATCACGACCTGACCCTCGTGCTCACCGTAGACGACGGCAGGCGCGGGGATGAGCGACCCTGGCGGCGACGGCATCACTTGCACCGCGATCCCGCCCCCATGGCGGGTCTTGAGACACCGTGAAGGGGGGATCAGTCCCCATCCGGGATCCTCGCGGGATGCCTCGGGGTTCCACACACCGACGTCGGGTTCAGCCCAGGGGTACGCGATCCGCTCCGGTTCGCCGATCCAGACGGCGCCGGGATCGACGCGCGAACGCCAGCGCTCCAGCCACCCGGCATGGTCCGCTCGGTGGAGCAGAGGAGCGGCGTCGGTCAGGTCCTCCGCTGAGTGAAAAGCCGTGACCCGCGCGTGCCTCGCGCGGAATGCGCGCCGCATCTCCGGGTGGCTGTGCAGGGTCGCGATGATCACGCTTGGCTCGTCACGCTCCGCTAGGAATTTCGACAGCCGCCAACCGGTGATCGCTACGTCGTCGACCACGACGAGCGGCTCGCGCTCCGCTCCCTCGCCGGCGTCGGCCACGCCTTCCGGCGGGAGCAACCGATGCTGGGGCAGGCCGAGGACGTAGGACAGCAGGCCGAGGACGATCAGCCCACCGCGCGGGACCGCAACGTAGTGGAAGCCACGCAAGGCTCCTAACCCAAAGTCGTCGACCAGCCGTTGCGCCAGGACCTCACAGGCGCGCTCCACCGCCGCATGGTCCAACCAGCGGGTACGCGCGATCCCTTGCCCGAGCTGTCGGCTCGACGACTCGAGCCAGCGCTCGGTCGGCGCGTCGAAGCGGCCGACTGCCGCGATCACGGGATTGGCGCCGGCTTGGACGACCAGCGTCGTAGACGCGCGCTCGCGCCACCCGCCGCTGGCAGCGATGGCGTGGGCGAGCTCTACGACGCGTGGTGAGCCCGAACCGGACCACGGGTCTGGGTCCATAGCGGGCGGGTCGCCGCGATACAGGAGAACCACGCGAAGCGGGTTCATCGTGTGCAGGCTGGATGTCGAATGGATGCTGCGGGATTGGGACTTGCCAACAAGTAGGCGGACGCCCTATTCGGGCGTCCGTCATTCGGTAGTGACCTATTGATGATGAGGTTCTGAGCGACGCTCGAGGTCAGCTGGACCAGGTAACGTGGTTCGAGCCGGCCTTCGAATCGTTGCCGCTATGCGTCTTCCCGTTCTGCGTGAGATCCGAGACCGAGCCGAGACGGACGAGCTTGGGTGCCTGGTAGGTGGCTTTCTGCATGGTTGACCTCCGACTGTCATCTCTAAGCGCGAAGTGTCTTCCTTCACCTGCCCTTAGGCTCCTAAGATTAGCATACGTTTTCGGAGTTCGTGTGACCGTTGACCACCGGCCACCGAACGTCCTGACGTATGGCCTCCGTCAGGTTGCGTACTCCCGCAGCCAGATCTCCAGCGACAACGCCAGCCAGAACGTGAAGTGCTGGTGCCGACCATCGACGAAGCCGTGGGCAGAGACCCTGAACGCTTCCTCGTCCACTAGGCCGAGTGCGACGAGGCGTGGCCGCTCGACGAGCTCGAGCACGGTCGCGCGCGCCTTGTCGCGCACGCCGCGTTCGAACAGGCCCTGTTGGCTTCCATGACCCCATCGGTCCACTGCGTTGGGCGCCAACGGACGCATCGCCGTTCGCACCAAGTGCTTCGACGTACCCGCGCGCTGGAGATGCCAAGCCGGGGTGGCGAGCATGAACTCGACCAGTCGCAGGTCGGCCCAGGGATCGGCGAAGGCCAGACCGTGCATCGCGCGCCGGCGTTCCTGCGGGATCGGGTCGAGCCGGCCCTTGAACGTGGTGATCCACCCCGCGCGAATCTCGCCGACGGACCCAGAACCGTGCCGACGCGCGAGGTCCGCCGCGATGACCTCCCGAACGCCGGACCGTCGCACGAGGTCGGCGGAAAGGAAGGCGGGCATCAGGCGGGCCGGATCGTGTTGCTTGGGAGGTCGGAGCCCAGCCCGCTGCAGCGCCGGGACGATGAGGCGCCGCGCAGCCGTCCGGGCCAGCGATGCGTGGCTGGACCGCGCATCGCTGCGCAGCTCCGAGGCGACCCGACCCCAGCGCCGCGCTCGCAGGGCACCTCGGTAGTCGAACTCGATGTCGCCGGCAACGGGGTCGCCGCGGTCGCCGCTGATCAGGGTTCGAACGCCGTCGGATGCAGCCGTCTGCAGTGAGCGGTCGAGAAGTGGTTGGATCGGATCCAAGAACGGGTCGTCGGGCGCCGGCCCGTGGGCGGGGAAGCCAGCCAATGGCCAGGCGTCGTCCGCCGGGATCGCGATCTCCGGAAGGCCGTAGGGCCTCGTGATCAGGCTGCTGACGGCGCGCTCGTCGTGCTCCACGAGCTCCTCGAAGGCCCAGCTGTACGCTCGCACCGGTGCCTCGACCTCGCCATGGCGCCAAGCCCAACCGGCTGCGGCGGCGATGCTGCCGGAGTCGACGCCGCCGCTGAGGAGGAGTCCGTGGGGGCCGGGGGGTTGGAGGCGGTCGCGGACGGCTTGGAGGAAGAGTTCGCGGAGGTGGTGGGCGTAGTCGTCTTCGTGGGGGTAGTGGATCTCGTGGTGGGGGTCGGGTTGCCAGAAGCGGTGGGTGCGGGCGCCGTTGGCGTCGACCTCGAGGCGATGCCCCGGCGGGAGTCGATGAACGCCGCGGAAGAAGGTCCAGTCGTCGGGCCCGAACTGCCCGCACAGGTACGCGGCGATCATGGGTTCGAAGAGTTGCGGTTCGACGTCGCCCAGCGCGAGGATCTGTTGGATTTCGCTGGTGATGGCGGTGCGTTGGGGGGTGTGGTGGTAGTAGAGGGGGCGCATGCCCATGGGGTCGCGGGCGGCGTGGAGGGTGTGTTCCTTGGTGTCGTGGATGGCGTAGGCGTAGTCGCCGATGAGGTGTTGGGGGGTTTGGGGTCCCCAGTGTTGGTGGGCGGCGAGGATGAGTTGGGTGTCGGTAGGGTGGGGGTGGGTGAGGTGGTCTTGGAGTTGGGGGAGGAGTTCGTGGCGGTTGTCGATGCGGGCGTGGGCGGTGATGGTGAGGTGTTGGTGGGTGTGGTGGGTGGGGGGGTTGCGGTGGGGTGCGGCTTGGGTGATGCGCGTGAGGGTGTCGGGGGGGTTGGGGGCGCCGTCCCAGCGGACGACCATGCCCACGCCACTCACGACCTCTCCAACCTGCCGGGTGACGTGCCCTCCGGCAACACGGCGAAGCGATCGAGATCTGGCAGGTTTCCGATGAGGATTCGACCAGCATGCTCGACCCACGCGTGCGCTTCGAACGCGCCGTCGGGCTTGCGTGCGACGCCGAAGCGCACGCTCCCCACCTCGTCGGCCTCAGCCAGAAGGCTCTCCAGGGCGATGGCTTGCGTCAGACACGACGCCATCAACACACGGCGCGCGGCTGCGCGCACGGCCCACGCGAGGGCCTCGGGTTCACGCGCGAGGTCGCGGTCGCCGAGCAGGATCGGCGTCGCGGTGCGTTCACCGCGCCGACTGCGCAATAGAGCGGAGCGCACCTGCGACTGGGATCTACGCCAAAGCATCAGCCGGACCGCGATCACGCGCCGAAGCGCGCGCCACGCGAGGTGCCATGCCGCCCAGGACGACCGAGGTTCGAAGCCGAGGCGGACCCGCGCGGGACTCACGTGCGTGCCCCACGATGGCTCGTCGGACCTACGGGCGTGCGCCAGTGACTATGCCGCCAAAGCGTTCGTCTGCCAGTGTGACAATGGGTCGGCACGGCCCTAGCTCGTCGAGACGATGAGGCCGCGTTCGATCAACTCGCCGAGCATCTCGACGACGTCGCGCTCGCAGGTACCGGCTTCGACCTCATACTCGTCGCGGATCGTGGCCACGATCGAGGCGACGGTTGCCGGAGCCTCCAGTAGCTGCCAGATCCGTGGCCCGATGCCCTCGAGGCTAAAGTACTGGTCCCCGTTGGCGTCGAGGATGACCGTCTCGCCCGGCATGGACGTCGAGATCGCCGATGGTGCGAGCGTGAACTTGGTGTCGTCGGCAATCAACGGTCGCGAGGGCACGGTTCGCCTCCAGGGGGGATCTTGGTGCCAACCACCATGCAGGTGACGACACGCGTTCCAGCGCAGCCAGTATAGGCGGCGGGTTGGCCAACGTGCATTCGTTATGTCACGACCCTTCACCCGCGTGGACACCACTGCGGTATGCGGCGATGCGCGTGGGTAACCGATTCCTCTGAGTCGCGGCTGTATGAACGCTAGACTCTCGCACGGCCGTTTGGCGTGGGGCGCGGCTAGTTGGTGATGTGTGTCGCTCCGAGGCCGGGCGCCACAAGGCGAAATGGGGCGACGATGTCGGGCGAACCCAACCAGGAGTCGAAGAGTGTGATCGTCGATCCTGGCGTTCAGTCGATCCCGAGCCGCAGCATGCTGCGCCTCCTGCGGTCGCTCCTGACCTTCGCGCCGATGGAAGCCGGGGTCGTCGTCGGGCTGTCTTTCGCGCTGGTGCTCACCTCAGGCGTGAGCCTGGTCATGCTGGTGCCCCTGCTTGGCATCGCGGGACTCGATGTTGGCGGCGGGAGCCTAGGACGCATCGCGGAGTGGGTAGCGGCCGCCCTGGCGACGGTGGGACTCTCGTTGACGGTACCTGTGGTGATCGGCGCCTACCTGGCACTCGTGGTGGGCAACGCTCTCCTCACGCGTGTACACGCGGTGCGAACCACCCGTCTCTACCAGGGATTCGTTTTGTCGTTGCGGCTCCGCGTGTTCAAGGCGATTACCTACAGTCGTTGGGCAAGCTTCGTTGGTGAACCCGGTCCCAGGTTCGTGCACACCCTGACCCAGGAGATCGAGCGGGTTTCTGGGGCCCTTTCCGGCGTCCTGAATCTGCTTGTGAAGGCGGTCTTGGCCAGCGTCTACCTCGGGTTGGCCGTGTACGTGTCGCCCGCAGCTAGCCTGCTCGTCGTCGCATGTGGCGGTCTGCTGGTCGCTTTGCTCGCCAAGAAGACACGCCTCGGTCGCGCCAAGGGCGAGGCCGTGTCGCGAGTGTACGAAGCGTTGTACGGCGCGATCTCGGAACACCTCTCGGGGCTTCGCGTCACCAAGAGCCACGGTATCGAGCCGGCCCACCTCGACCGCTTCGACGCGCGAACGAGCGCCACAGCGGAAGCCCAGGTCGACCTCGTCCGCAATCAGGCCGACGTAGGATTCTGGCTGCAGGTCGGCTCAGCCGCCATCATGGCGGGGGTGTTCGGCAGTGCCCTGCTGGTGTTCGAGATGCCGCTCGCCAGCATTCTGCTCATGCTGTACCTGTTCGCGCGGTTGGTGCCGATGATCACGGGTCTCCAGCGCCAGGTCCAGTCCGTGTTCAACGTCCTGCCCGCCGTCGACCGCGTCGAAGCCACGCTGGCGTGGCTTTCCGAGCACGCGGAAGCAACGGGCCCGACGGTCGATGCTCCTACTCTCGAGCGCGGGCTGCGGTTGGAGTGCGTGAGCTTCGGCTACGACGGCGTCGGTGGTGAGGCGATCCTGCACGCCGTCGACATCGAGGTGCCCGCAGGCCGAACGACTGCGATCGTGGGGCCCTCCGGTGGTGGGAAGAGCACGGTCGCCGATCTGGTGGTGGGACTGCTGACCCCGGACGAGGGTCGGGTGCTGATCGACGACGTTCCGCTGGAAGGTGGTCGGGTACGGGCCTGGCGGTGGCGAATCGGCTACGTCAACCAGGACACCTTCTTGTTCAACGACACCATCCGCGCGAACCTGTTACTGGTACGCCCCCAGGCGAGCGAGACCGATCTACGGGATGCCCTGCGCTCCGCCTCCGCGCTTTTCGTTGAGGCGCTGCCCGAGAGCCTCGACACGGTCGTCGGTGACCGCGGCGTCCGGCTCTCGGGCGGAGAGCGTCAGCGCATTGCGCTGGCGCGTGCGATCCTCCGCAGGCCGGCGTTGCTCGTCCTTGACGAGGCGACGAGCGCGCTCGATCCCGAGAACGAGCGGGTCATCCAGAATGCGATCGCGGGCATGGCGGGGCGGCAGACGATCCTGCTCATCGCGCACCGGCTGGCGAGCGTTCGTGGCGCCGACGTCATCTACGTGATGGAGCATGGACGAGTGGTCGAGTCGGGAGCCTGGGACGAGTTGGTCCGGCGGCCGCAGGGCCGATTCCGAGAGCTGTGCTTTGCGCAGGGGCTGGTGGATGGGATCCAGGCCGCGATCGCTACCGACTAGGGCCAGGCATCGCTTGTCCCAGGCCACAGCCTCAGTCGTCGATGGTGCGGTGCCCGTGCGGTAGCAGCGTCCTCCCGTCGAGAATGAGTTGGGCCGAACGCACGTCGTCGCCCTCGGCCCGCAACTCGACCGGGTATCCATGCCGACGCAGCCACGCGTAGGCGACGAGCGCCGCGACCGCGGGTCGCTCGTCTTCGACGATTCGCCCAAGGCGACCGTGTCGGTGGAGCGCGCGGCGCAGGATCGACCAGGACTGGCTGCTCACCACACGCGGTTGGATCGTGGCGATCGGGTGGTCAACCGCCCAATCAGCGATCGGCGCCCGCCGCTGGATGAAGCGCGCTGCTCGGTGCGCGAGGGGCCAGGCGCGCGCCAACATCACCCAGCGCTCTAGGTCCTCGACGAGCGCCATCGTG
>JAGXHO010000138.1 GCA_024636105.1 Trueperaceae bacterium
CCAGCGCAGGGCGACGAGGCCGAACGCACCGACCGCCCCGGCGAAGGCGAGGGCGGCGGAGAGCAGAAGGAGCGACTTGACGAGACCGCCGGTGGTGGTGCGCGCCTTGGGCAGGAAGTCGCGCGGCGTCGAGAGGTCGATGGCGGGTACCCCCTTGTGGGCGGTGGCCAGGGAGCGGGTCCCTGGCCACCGGAAGACCTACGAGCGACCCGTCGAGGTCACTGACCAGCGATCTCGCTGCGAGCGGCCTCGAGCGCGCCCGCCACGTCGGAGTCCGCGGTCTCGAGGATGATCGAGAGGGCGCTGCCCATGGGGCCCCAGACCTGGCCCATGCGCGGGATGTTCGGCATCGGCTCGCTGTCGAGCAGCGCAGCGCCGAACCCGGCGATGATCGGATCGTCGCTGACCTCGGCCAGCGCGCTCTCGGAGGCGGGGATGCGACCCGTGAGCTGCGCCATCGTGATCTGCGCGTCGCGGCGCGTGATCCACTTCGCGAAGTTCGCGGCGTCGACCTTCTGGGTGCTGAACTGGTTCATCAAGACGCCCTGCACGCCCATGAAGCCGCTGAACTCGGTGCCGTCAGCGAGCGGCGGGACCGGGAGGATCTCGACGTTCACGCCGGCCTCGCGGTACTGGCTGATCGCCCAGGGGCCGTTGTACATCATCGCCAGCGAGCCGTCGATGAAGAGCCCGTTAGCGACGTCGTAGTTCGTGCCCGACGGGATGAGGTCGTAGGCGAAGCGCAGGTCCTTGAGCGCCTGCGCACCGCGCACGGCACCCTCGTTGGCGACGCCGAGGTCGTCGGCGACGAGGCTACCGGTCGCATCGCGACCGAACACGTAGCCACCGAAGGTGTGCATCCAGCCGTACGCGAAGTAGAAGTTGGGCGCGTCGAACATGAACCCGAAGGTGTCGGCCGTGGTGAGCTCTTGAGCGAGCTCGACGAAGGCCTCGTACGTGGCCGGCGGGTTCGGCACCAGATCGGTGTTGATCACGAGCGCCGGTCCTTCGACCCACATCGGCAGGCCGAAGAGGCGGCCGGCGTACGTGTACGCGAGGCGCGCCTGTTCGCCGAGGTCTTCGAGGTAGCTGGCGGTGGCGTAGGCCGACATGTCGGCGAGGACGCCGCCCTCGGCGAGGCCGGCGAGCTGGTCGTGCGGAACGCCGACGAAGAGGTCGCCGGCCTCGCCCTGCGGGGCGGCGAGGAGCGCCTGCTGCTGCAGTTCGCCCAGGTCGAGCTTGACGACGTTGACAGCGACGCCGAAGGCGCCTGCGAACGAGTCGGCCTCGTCCTGGAGCCACTCGAGGGTCTGATCCCCGACCGTGGTCCAGACCGTGAGGCCTTGGCCTAGGGCCACGCCGAGCGAGGCCAGCGTGACGACGAGCGCAATGATGAGCTTCTTCAAGATGATCGTTCTCCTTCCATCCCTGCACCGGGCGCTGCGCCCCGCCGCCTGCGGTGGCGATCGACAGGCACGTCGTGCGCGGCTTGGATGCTTCCTAAGCCTACCCGCACCCGCGCGGGAGTGTCTACGGCGTGGGTCCCACTTCTTCTTAACCCGCGTCTTGATCCGCGTCTCAGCCCGCGGTCCAGACCCGTGGTCTCAACCCGATGGCGCCGAGTCGTGGAGGTCGCGAACGGCTCGGCGGTACCCGGAGGCGCCGCCGCGACGCGCCCAACCCGCGACCACGCCCACTTCCAGCGCCGCGAGCGCGGCACCGATCGGGAGGCCGCTCGCGTCGGCCAGGACCGCCACGTCGAGCGGTCCATCGCGCAGGAGCGCGTCCCACGGAGCAGGAGCGGCCACGCGGGCGAGCGGGCGGTGCACGGCCGCATCGACGGTCCCGACGGACGGCAGCGCGCGCCAACCGTCGTCCACCTCGATCAGCGGTTGGGCGCCGTCGCGGAGCAGCGCCAGCGAGCCGGCCGCGTGGGCGTCCCAGGGACGCGCCGGGGCGACGAGCACCTCGCGTCCGAGTTCGAGCGCGGCAGCGGCCGTGTGGAGCGCGCCGGACGTGGCCCCCGCCTCGACCACGGCGACGGCGCCCGAGAGCCCCGCGATCCAGCGGTTGCGCACGGGGAACCCGCCCGGGGGTGGCGCGGCGCCGATGGCGGCCGCGGCGACCAACCCCCCGCCGACGTCGAGTAGGGACCGCGCGAGGTCGCGGTGCGCGGCGGGCGTCGGGCGGTCGACACCGGAGGCGACCACGGCGATCGTCGCGACCGGTGCTCCTGCGCGCGAGGCCGTCACCGCTCCAGTGTGGGCCGCGGCGTCGACGCCGAACGCCAGTCCCGAAACGACCCACGCGCCGGCCCAGGCGGCCCGCTCGGCCACCGACGCGGCGAACGCGCACGCCTCGCGGGACGCTCGGCGGGAGCCGACGATGGCGAGGGCGTGCGGCGACGGTGCCCGAAGCGCCGCGGGCCACGCCCCGCGCACCCAGAGGACCGGGGGCCAACCCTCCGCCGGCCTCCATGCCGTCGGGTAGTCGTCATCGCCGAACGCCACGAGCCGCGCACCGACCCGGGCGCCGCGCGCGACTTCGGCGTCCGCGGCAGCTGCGTCGACGGTCGCCAACGCGGCTCGGGCCCGAGCCGCCGATAGCCCGGGCACGGGCGGCGTGGACCGGCCGCGGTCGGCCACCGCCGCAGCCGCGGTGCCGAAGACTTTGACCACGGCGGCCGCGCGCACCGGACCGAGCCCCGGAACGCGCGCCAGCGCCAGCCACGCCCTCGCCTCGGCGTCGGGAGGAGCCTCGGCATCGTGCGGAGCGCTGGCGGAGGAGGACACGGGCTCAGCGTGCCGCAGCGAGCGAGCCCCGGAGGGTTCCCCCCAGGGCTCGCGCCGAGCCTCTCTGGGCGAACGACGGGAAGGTCAGCCGTCGCGCCGCCACCGAGCGCCGTCGCTCGTGTCCTCGACCACGATGCCGAGCTCGGCCAGGCGATCGCGGATCGCGTCCGCGGTCCCGAAGTCGCGCCCCTTGCGCGCGGCCTGGCGGGCGTCGAGCACGAGGTCGGTGACGCCGGTCAGCAGGTCGGCGTCCTCGGCGCCGCCAGCTTGGCACGGCACGCCAAGCACGCCATGGAGCAGCTCGTCGAGCAGCGTCGCCGCGGCGGCGGCCGTGCCGCGGTCGCCGGCCTCGAGCGCGCGGTTGGCATCGCGCACCACGTCGAACAGGACCGCGATGGCCTCGGGCGTGTGCAGGTCATCGTCCATCGCGGCCGCAAAGCGAGCGCGGGCGTCCTCGAAGGGGTCGCCCGCCAGCGCCGATCCGCCGGCGGCGCGCCACGTCGCGTACGCCGCGCGCAAGCGGCGCAGACCCTGCGCCGAGGAAGCCACGGCGTCGTCGGCGAAATCGCTGACGCTGCGGTAGTGCGACCGGAGCAGGTGGAAGCGCACCGCCGTCGGGTCGTGGCGTTCGAACAGCGACGTGAGGTCCACCACGTGCCCCTTGGACTTCGACATCTTCTCGCCGTCGAGCGTCAGCATGTTCCAGTGCATCCAGGTGCGCGCGAACGGTTTGCCGGCCGCGCGCGCCTGGGCGAGTTCGCACTCGTGGTGCGGGAACACCAGGTCGAGGCCGCCGCCGTGGACGTCGAACTCGTCGCCGAGGTACTTCGTGCTCATGACGGAGCACTCGATGTGCCATCCCGGGAAGCCGACGCCCCAGGGGCTTGGCCACCGCATCAGGTGGTTCGGTTCGGCTCGCTTCCAGAGCGCGAAGTCGCGCGGGTCGCGCTTCTCGGAGCGGACCTCGACGCGGGTGCCTTCGACCTGCTCGTCGGGGTCGCGCCCCGACAGCTGGCCGTAGTCGGCCCACGAAGACACGTCGAAGTAGACGCTGCCGTCCACCTCGTACGCGATGCCGCGCGCGAGGAGCTCCTTGGTCAGTTCGATCTGCTCGACGATGTGGCCCGTGGCACGAGGGATGACGCTCGGCCGCCGCACGTGCAGCCGCGCCATCGCATCGAAGTAGATCCAGAAGTACTTCTCGGCGACCTCCATGGGCTCCAGGCGCTCGAGCGCGGCCCGCCGGGCGAGTTTGTCCTCACCCTCGTCGGCGTCGTCGGTGAGGTGGCCGACGTCGGTGACGTTCATCACGAGGCGCACGGTCAGCCCCTCGTGCTCGAGCCAGCGGCGCAACACGTCGAAGACCACCGGTCCGCGGGCGTGACCCAGATGGGGTTCGGAGTAGACGGTCGGGCCGCAGAAGTAGATACCGGCGCGGCCGGGTACCACCGGTTCGAAGGGCACCTTGCGGCGCGTCAGGGTGTCGTGAAGCACGAGTGGCATCGGGTCACCTCGCGGGCGGCCGCGCGCAGGCGCGACCGAGACGGGTTCGGCAAGGGTTCGTGGTCAGGCGTCGGGCACGCGGTCCGGACGCGGCCCGATCGGGGCGACGAACGGGTGCGGCCGACATCGGCGGTCCGTGCGCCAGTGCGCTTCGGGGGCGGTCGCGCGCGCCATGCGGCAAGCTACCACGCCCCCGCGGGCGCGTTCGCGAAAGGCGTCGCTCGCGGCGGTTAGCCTGGGGCGTGGCGCACCGAACCCTCGCCAGGCGCACCGAACGCGAGGACGTGATCAAGGGGTCGCGCTTCCATGCCGTCGTCGCGCCGCTCGCCGCGCCCGACGAAGCCGAGGCCCTGGTAGCGGCCGTGCGCGCCGCCCATCCGGAGGCCGGCCACGTGGCGTGGGCGACGCTGTGGGGCACGGCGCGGCGCTGGTCGGACGACGGCGAACCGGGTGGCACGGCGGGGCGGCCCATGCTCGAGGTGCTCGAGAAGCGCGGGCTCGACCGGGTGGTCGCCGCGGTCGCGCGCCGTTTCGGAGGCGTGAAGCTCGGCGCGGGCGGGCTGGCGCGGGCCTACGGCGGTGCGGTGGCGAAGGCTGCGGACGCCGCCGGCGTCGTGTTCGAGCCCGACCGCGACGCCTTCCAACTCGCGGCGCCGTTCGCCGACGTCGACGCGCTGCTCCGCGCGCTCCAGGCGCGCTCCGACGTCGTCGTCGCCGCTCCGGAATACGGGCCCGACGGAGTGGTGCTGACGGGCACCGTGCTGCGCGAAGTGGCGGACGAACTCGCGAGCCTCGTGGCCGATCTCACGCGCGGTCGCGGTCGCTGGCGCGCCACCCCGATCGACGGTTGACCCTGGGTTGTCGTCCGCCAGACCCTCACCGGAAGTAGTTGCGGATGACCTCTTGGTACGTCACGGGGACCTCGCCCTCGGTGAGCGCCTCCTCGACGGCCCGCCGGAAGGCGGCGCCTGCCGCACCTGCGGGGAACGACTCCTCCCCCTCGGCCCCGGGCAGCGCGACGCCGCCGATCGGCGTCTCCGGTCCCGCACCGAGGATGGAGGGGAGCGCGTCGGGCGAGCGCGGGTCCTCACCGACGGCGTCCGCTGCATCGCCCTCGGCGCCGGCGCCGAGGCCGGCGTCTCCGGGATCCTCCCCCGGGTCGACGCCCGCGGCGCCGGCCTGGGACCCGTTCTCGCCATCGGGTGCTCCATCGGCGACGTCGTCCGGCGCCCCGTCGCCGGGGGCGTCGGCTTGACCGCGCTCGTCGCCGTCGCCCGCCTCGTCGCCCGCCCGCTCCTCGCCGACCCCCTCGCCTTCGCCCGTCTCGTCGCCGGACGGATCGCCGTCGCCGCCGGGATCGGGGGCGTTCTCGCCGACCTCGCCACCCTCTTCGCGCTCGCCCCCCTCCGCGGATCGCGGTTCGTCGGTCGCATCCGGGTCGTCCTCCGCGCCGTCCGCTGCTTCCCCGGCGGCGGGCTCGACCTCCCGTTCGCGCAGCCCTTCGACGAAGCGCTCGAGCGCGTCGCGCTCCGAGGCGCGTCCGTCGGCACCGCTGCCGTCGCCCACCCCACCGTCGCCCCCGGGCGCACCCGTCGAGGCTTCATCGCTGCGCGGCGCCGCGGGATCGGCGGCCGGTGCCTCCTCGGTGGGCGGCAGGTCGGCGGGTTCCGCACCGGCGGGCGGAGCGAACGGCGACGGGCTCGGGGCGCCCGGCGACGCGCCCGTGGCCGACCAGGGTGCGGACCACGGGACGCCGACGAACGCCCCCCAAGCCCAGAGCGTGGCCGCGAGCAGGACAGCGGGTAGCCACCAAGGCGTGGGTTGGGGGAGCGCGACGTCGCGGATCGCCAACCGTCCTTGCGTGCGCACGGCTTCGAACAGCCCGAGGCCGTCCGCGCGCTCTCCGGCCTCGATCGCGGTCTCGTACGCGAGGCCGGCGCGCGTGCCGACCCAGCGCAGGGCCTGGGGCTTCCGGTCGCGTTGTGGCCATGCGAGACCGAACGCCGCGGCCACCACGACCGCCGCCGCGTGCACGCCCGTCGGCGCCGCGAGGGTCAGCGCGGCCAGGGAGGCCACCGCCGCGAGCGCGGCCGCCGCCGTGGTCCGCCGCGCCCGCGACCATCGGCGCGCCACCCGCTCGTGAAGCAGCGGTGGCTTCATCGGAGCTGCTCCCCAGGTTCGCTGGCCGCGGAGCGGACGCGACGCGCCCAGAGGAGAATGCC
>JAGXHO010000139.1 GCA_024636105.1 Trueperaceae bacterium
GCCGACGGCCTGCTCGGGGCCGTGACCGTAGGCGGGCACGCCGTTCTCGCCGATCACGTTGCTGATCTGGATCCGGTCGATGGCGTGGGCGATCGCGTAACGCACCGGCTCGGTCAGACGCGGGTGCTGGATGTTGCTCTCGAGGAACAGCGTGCGGAAGGTGGCCGTGCGGATGACGTCGAGGCCGGGGGTGCGCTCGATGATGCCCACCTGGTCGGCCGGGAGGCCGAAGGCCATGTCGATCTCGCCGGTCAGGAGCGCGAGCGCGCGGGCGCTCTCGTCGGGGATCGCCTGGAAGACGACGCGATCGACGCCGGCGCCGACCTCACCCCAGTAGTTGTCGTTGCGCTCGACGACAACGCGCTCGCCGGGCTCCCAGCTGACGAACTGGAAGGCGCCCGTGCCTGAGGGCTGCTGGCCGTAGTTGGCCTCACCGACGGCCAGGTAGTGCTCCATGTCGACGATCATGAAGAGCGCCGCACCGAGGATGTTCAGGAAGATGAAGTTCGGCTCGTTGAGGGTGACGTCGAGGGTGTACTCGTCGACCACGTTCAGCGACTCGAAGGCGGTGAGCAGGCCGGCGGCGACGCCCGGGCGCTCGGGGTCGAGCATGGTCTCGAAGTTCCACTTGACGACTTCGGCATTGAAGGCGTTGCCGGTGTGGAAGGTGACCCCTTCGCGCAGGAAGAAGCGCCAGGTGCGGCCGTCGGGCTGGAGCTCCCAGCCGGTGGCGAGCATCGGCACCAGGTCGAGGTCGGGGCCGTAGCGCATGAGGCCTTCGTGGATCTGGTAGGTGACCTCGGCCGTCAGGTTGTTCGCCTGGCGGAAGGGGTTCATGTCGCTCACGTCGCCGGCACGGCCGATCGTGAGCGTGGTCTGGGCGACGGCGAACCCTAGGACGAGCAGGGCGCCGAGCGCGACGAGCAGCTTGCGAAACGTACGGTTCATGCAGCGAACCTCCTGGAGAGAGCGTGCCAGCGAAACGTCGGGGGCGGCGCGGGCGATGCGACGATCGGAACTCGCCTGCGTCATCATGCTGAAACCGCGTTTCACTATGCGAAGGACAGCCTAGCGGCTGAAGGGTGGCGTGTCAATCGAGGCCGGGTTCACCGAACGTACACGGTGCGGCCGGCGACTCCGGCGTCAGTACTGGCGCTCTGGGTCGTACACGTTGCGGAGCGGCTCCCCGGCACGGAACCGGCGCAGGTTCGCGAGGAAGAGGTCGGTCAAGCGCTCGTTCTCGCGCACGGACGTGCTCGCCGAGTGGGGGAAGACGATGACGTCGTCGCGCGACCAGAGCGGGTGCCCCTCGGGGAGCGGCTCGACCGGGGTCACGTCGAGGACGGCGCCCGCCAGTGGGCCGTGGTCGAGGGCGTCGAGCAGCGCCTGCTCCTCGACCAGCGTGCCGCGGCCGATGTTGATGAGCACGCTGCCGGGCTTCATGGCTGCGAACGCGCCGGCGTCCATCATGCCGACGGTCTCGCGCGTGTGCGGAGCGATGAGGACCACGTAGTCGGCATCCGCGATCATCGCGTGCAGGTCGCGCCAGGCGTAGAGCTCGTCGACACCAAGCCCTTCGGCGGTAAACCCTTCGGTGGTGCGCTTGGTGCCGAGCACGCGCGCCCCCATCGTGCGCGCCATCCGAGCCACCTCGCGGCCGATGCTGCCGAGCCCGACGATCGCGACCGTCGCCGCGCCCAGCTCGCCGCCCACGAAGCGCTTCCACACCCCCTCGCGCTGCTGCTTGCGCGCGATCGGGTAGCCCTTGGCGAAGGCGAGCATCCCCCACAGCACGAACTCCGCTAGTGGCTTCGCGTGGACGCCGGCCGCGGTCGTCAGGACGGTGGACGGGCGATGCAGACCGTGCTTCTCGACGAACTGGCCGATCCCGGCGCTCGTCGCCTGCACCCAGCGCACGCCGGCGCCGTCCGACAAGAGGCTCTTCGGGTCGGTGTAGTCGAAGTCGAACAGGACGTCGGCTTCGCGCATGAGCCCGGCCCACTCGGCGCGCTGGTCGGCGTCTCGGGTGACCGGGTGGCCGCCGTGGTCGGCGACGTAGCGCGGTGCGGGGATGAGATCGGGGCGGTACTGGACCGACACTGACGGGTCGCTGGCAGCGATGCGCTCGACCAGCTCGGGCTCCAAGTAGCTGCAGATCAGGACGTTGGTCACGCGATCGTCTCCTCGGGCGCGTCAGCCGCGCGCGCGGCCCGTGACCCAGTCGTAGCGAACGTCCTCGTCGACGATCTCGTGACCGGCGCGGGTGCCGACCCCGCCGCCACCGTCGACGGCGTAGACCGCGCCGGTGACGTAGCTCGAGGCGTCCGACGCCAGCCACAGGACCAGGTTGCCGACCTCTTCCGGCTCCCCGGCGCGCGCCAGCGGGAGGGTGGGGATGCGCGAGGCGAGCCCTTTCGCCATGCTCGGCGGCAGCGGCTTCGGCTGGGTGTCGATGAGGCCGGGGCTGACGCAGTTCACCAAGACGTCGTGGACCGCGAGCTCGATCGCTGCCACGCGGGTGAAGCTCTCGGTGGCCGCGCGGCTGCTGGCGTACGCCGCGGCGCCGGCGGAGCCGCGCTTGGTCACGCCCGACGAGAAGTTGATGATGCGCCCGCCGCGACCCTGGGCCACCAGCACGCGACCGGCCGCCTGGGTCATCAGGAAGGTGCCGCGGCAGTTCACGGCGTAGACCGTGTCCCAAACGGAGGCCCTCTCCTCCAGCAACGCTTCGTGCGGCGCGACGGCCGCGTTGTTGACGCAGACGTCGAGGCGACCGAAGCGCTCGGTCGCCGTGGCGACGATCTGCTCGGCGCCCGCCTCCGTGCTGACGTCGCCGGCGACGGCGACGACGCGGTCGCCGTGGGGCGCGCAGGACTCGGCCAGGCCCTCGGCGTCGCGGTCGGCGGCGACGACGCGCGCACCGGCGGCGACGAACTGGCCGACCATCGCGCGACCGACGCCGCGCGCGGCTCCGGTGACGATGACCACGCGATCGGAGAAGTCGTAGGACACGTTCATGGGTTCGCTCCTTCTAGGGTCGGGCGGGACGCGCTCGGCGTCCGTGCCCGGTGTCCGGGGTCCGGGTCGTACGACGTCGCGGCCGGCACGGCGCAGCTGGGCGCGCGCGGCGCGACGTCGCGGTGGCGCCGGCGTCCCAATCCGAAGCGGCCCGGTTCCACCGAACCCCCCGCAGACCCCAGGACGCGATCGCACGACGAAGGTTAGCATATGCTGAAACCGCGTTTCACCCCCTTGGGTGCTCCGTCGGACAACGGACCACCGCGCGGCGGAGCGTGCCTGGTACCATCATCGGGAACGTTCGTCCAACCCATGACCTCGATCCGCGGCCGTCGCCCAGATCGGCCGCAGCAGCCAGGAGCCCCCGTTCATGCGCAGCGAAGCCCCCACCGAACGCACGTCGATCGACGGCAAGTACACCGTCCAGATCCTCGCGCGCGCCATCCACGTGCTGGGCGCGCTCGCGGGGAGGGTCCGGGGGTGGAGCCTCGACGAGCTGGGTGCCTCGCTCGGCATCGCCAAGGCGTCGCTGCTGCGCATCCTGCGCACGCTCGAGGACGAGGGCGTGGTGCGCCGCGACGACGACCAGTACTTCCTAGGTGCACGCGTTCTCGATTTCAGCCACGGATACCTCCGCGGCCTCGAGCTGACCGCCGTCGCGCGGCCGCTCATGGAAGACCTTGCCACGCGCACCGGCCAGACCATCAGCCTCGCGGTCCGCGACGGCCTCGAGATCGTCTACGTCGCGATCGAACGGGCGCAGCAGGACATCGGCATCCAGGGCGAGATCGGCGCGCGCCACCCAGCGAACGCCACGGCCCTCGGCAAGGTCCTGCTCGCAGGCCTCGACCCGGCAGAGGCGGCCGCGCTGGTCGCCGGGCGCGAACTGGTTCGCCTGACCCACCGCACGATCACCGACCCGGACGCGCTCCTGCGCCATCTGGACGTCGTGCGGCGGCAAGGGTTCGCGGTGGACGACGAGGAGCGCGGCATCGGCATCCGCTGCGTCGCGGCGCCGGTGCGGCGCGCCGACGGCCGCGTGATCGGCGGGGTCAGCGTCGCCGGCCCCATCTTCCACATGACCGAGGACGTGTTCCCGCGCTACCGCGAGTGGTTGCTCGAGGCCACCGCCCAGGCCTCGGCCCGCTTCGGCCACCCGCGCCCGCTCGTCGAAGCCTGAGGAACGACCCGGCGATCCGCCTTGCGGCGGGCGCGGTCGTCCCGTACACTCGCTCCTGTTGAAACATCGTTTCACCTGTGCGGGCTTCGGGACTCCGGGGCCACGCCCTGGAGGTCGCCATGCCCACGTCCACCCTCCGCTCCGCGCTCCGCTGGTCGAGCGCCGACCTTCCGCACGAACCCGCCACCGGCAGCGTGCCGCTGCGCTGGGCCGAGGTCGGCGAGCGCGGTCCGCTCGCGGTCGTCACGTGCGGCATCCACGGCGACGAGGGCCCGTGGGGGGCGCTCGCGGTGCAGCGCGTCCTCGACCGCCCGCTCGCCGAGTTGACCGGTCGCCTGCGGGTCGTGCTGGCCGCCAACCCGACCGCCGTCGCCGCCGACCGGCGCGGGTCGCCGCTCGACCACCTCGACCTCAACCGGTACTTCCCCGGCAACGCCGACGGCTCGCACACCGAACGCCTCGGCGCGGTGCTCACCACCGTCACCGAGGGTGCGGACGCGCTCGTCGATCTGCACGGCGGTGGCAGTTGGTGCGTCAACGCCTTCACCTTCCGCTTCCCGGGCTCGGAGGACCTCGCCGACGCGATCGGCGCCCCCTTCGTGGTCGACATGCCGCTCCGCTCCGGCCACCTCGCCGGCATGGCCGCCGAACGCGGCGCCAGAGTCGTGGCGGTCGAGATGGGCGGCCGCTCGGTCGACGAGCTCACCTGGCGCGACCGGCTCGCCGACGGCGTCGACCGCGTTCTGGCGCACGTGGGCGTCTTGGCGCCGCGCCTCCCCGACCCAGCGCCCGCGCGCAAGGTCGAGGGCCTCACCGTCCTGCGTCCGTCGCGCGGCGGCGTCTACGTCCCCACCCTGCGCCAGGACGCGATCGGCACCATCGTGCCCGAGGGCACCGAGCTCGGCGTGTTGCGCGACCTGGGGACGATGGAGCCGGTCGAGACCTTCCGCGCACCCTTCGCGCAGACCGCGCTCATGCTGCTCCGCCCGCACGTGACCGTGCTCGAGGGCGGCGCGATGACCTTCGTGGTGGGGCGCCCGGCGTAGGCTCGGCGCACCCCCAGGAGGCCCCCATGCACACCCGCCCGCTCGGTCCGCTGCACGTCTCGGAAGTCGGCCTCGGCTGCAACAACTTCGGCCGGCGCCTCGACCTCGAGGCCACCCGCGCCGTCGTCGACGCCGCCATCGACGTCGGCGTCACCTTCCTCGACACCGCGAACGTCTACGGCGGCACCGACAGCGAGGCGTTCCTCGGGCGCGTGCTCGAGGGGCGCCGGAACCAGGTGGTGCTGGCGACCAAGTTCGGTCACCCGAGCGACGACGAGGCGCGCGGCGGCCACCCCGACGCCATCCGGCCCGCCCTCGAGATCAGCCTGAAGCGGCTGCGGACCGACCACGTCGACCTGTACCAGCTCCACCGCCCCGACCCGGAGGTGCCGGTGGCCGACACCCTGGGCGCGCTGGGCGAGCTCGTCGACGCCGGCATGGCGCGCGCCGTCGGCTGCTCGTACTTCACGGCGGACCAGCTCGACGAGGCCGAGGCGGCCGCCGCGAGCGCCGGGGTTCGCTTCGTGAGCGTGCAGAACGAGTACTCGATGGTGCACCGCGAACCCGAGGACGGCGTGCTGGCGGCCTGCGACCGCCTCGGCATCGGCTTCCTGCCGTACTTCCCGCTGGCGAGCGGGCTCCTCACCGGCAAGTACCGACGCGGCGAGGCACCGCCCGAGGGCACCCGCATCACCGGCACCCCGCGCCAAGAGACGCTGCTCACCGACGCGAACCTCGACCTGGTCGAACGGCTCGTCGGTTGGAGCGCCGATCAGGGCAGGGAGCTGATCGACCTCGCCTTCGCCTACCTGCTCGCGGAGCGGTCGGTGTCGAGCGTGATCGCCGGCGCGACCAAGCCCGAGCAGGTGCGGCGCAACGCGGCGACGGCCTCGTTCCGCTTGAGCGAGGCCCAGCGCGCCGAGGTGCGCGCGATCCTCGACGAGGCCTGAACCTCGTGCGTCACGCGGCGCACGTCAGCTGACCCAAGCCACCCCCGCCGCCAGGAGCAGCACGGTCGCGACCCCGTACGCGATCTCGCCGAACCCCACCACCTTGGCGGCCACCGGGCGCCGCCACGGCGACAGTCCCCACGCGGCGCGCGCCGCCAGCAACGCGTACGCCGCGACGACCGGCCAAGCGATCGCACCGGTCGCCCACGCGGCCGCACCGACCGCCAAGGCCGCGCCGTGCAGGAC
>JAGXHO010000140.1 GCA_024636105.1 Trueperaceae bacterium
GCACTGAACGACGGCGCCTATCTGGTGGCGCCCGCGTCGGTCGCGCCGCTGGCGGCGGCGCTGCGCGAGCTGCAAGTCGCGATCGACGCGCCCGACGCGCCGCCGACGAGCGGTGCGCCCCCGGCCGCCGAAGGGGCGGCGGCCGGCGTCGAACCGGTCGACCGGCTGGTCGTCGGGCTCAGCACCCGACGCGTCCGCGAACGCCTCGAGGAGGCGATCGCCGCGGGCCATCACGTCGAGCTCCGCTACGTGCCGGAGCGCGAGCGCGCCGGGCGCTACGGCCGCGTGCACCGCGCTCGGGGTCGCGTCCGCACCGCCCGCTTCGAGCCGCTGTTGGTGCGCTACCTCGGCTCGCTCCCCTACCTGCACGCGCGCCCGCTCGACGGCGACGGCGACGAGGAGCTCATCCGGATCGGCTACGTCGAGGGGATCGCGGTGCTCGCGTGAGCTGAGCGCACGAGATGCGTGCGGCGCGGGCGCTCGACGTGTGCGCGTCAGAGCTTGCGGTTGAGGCGAACGCCCTCGAGCCCTTCGAAGTCGGCGTCCTGCGTCCAGAAGTCTGCTTCGTGCGCTCGCGCCGTCGCGAGCAGGATGCTGTCGGCCAGCGCCAGCTTCGTGTCGATGCTCAGCTCCGCGGCCTCCAGCGCGAGCCGAGCGTCGAGGTCGACCACCGTCCCTTGGCGCATCGTGGCCACGACCTGGAGCGCCTCGTCGCGCCCGACGTGGCGGACCAGGTGCCGATACACCTCGAAGAGGCTCAGCGCCGGCACGAGGAGGGACGCTTCGTCCTCGATCGCCGTGCGGAAGAACGCGGTGTTCGGGCCGCCGGAGAGGTACTCGATCCAACCGCTCGAGTCGACGACGTTCACAGGCGATCGGGTTCGCGCTCGAGCGGCGGCAGGTCGGGGTACTTCCCGCGGAACGACCGCATCGGCTGGATCGGCACGAGTTCCACTCGGTCGCCGACGGCGAACGCCTCGATCTTCTGTCCGGGGCGGATGCCCAGCTGATCACGGACCTCTTTGGGGATGACCACCTGGAACTTGGGCGACACGGTCACGACGGCCATACGACGGTCCCTTCATCGATCGAGTACTCGTCATACGCTAGTCGATGCCGAGGGTCCCGTCAACGTCGGGCACGAGAGGAAGCGCACCCCCGGGCAGCGTCGCGCTGCTCGGGGGTGCGGGAGTGGTTGGTGCCGGCCGCGGGCGCGGCGCGAGGGTCAGCGAGCGGTGGTGAGCTGCAGGTCGGTGATGCAGGTGCGGCTGTCGGCGAAGGTCGTGAGGCGGGCGACGACCGAGGCGCCTTCGAGGCTCATGAACAGGTCGATCGCCTGGTCGCGCGGGAGCCAGAGGTCGATGAAGCCGTTCGCCATGGTGGGCATGACCTCGTCGATCAGCACGGTGCCATCGGCCAGGATCGCCTGGACGTGGACGGGCGCGCCAACCAACTCGCCCTGGCAGCCGCTCATGTAGTGGGTCGCGCACGGGTGGGTCTGCTGCAGGTACGGGGCGACCGAGACGAACATCAGGTCCTCGGGCATGGGCACGGTGACCTCGGTGCCGTCCGCGAAGCGGAAGTGCACGGCCTCGGGGGTGGCGAACGTGGTGACGCCGTTGCCCTTCCAGGTGTTCGCGAGCTCGACGGCCGCGCGGGCGTCGAGGCCCTCGAGGGCCCGGGGAGAGGGGTTGCCCTGGCCGAGGGCCGAGGCGACGAGGTTGATCGCGAGCACGAGCGCTAGGGATCGAAGTGGACGAATGTAGGTCATGGAGGCAGCGTACCGACCCCACCCCCCGTGCGTAGGGGACGAACGTCCGGAACCGCGCGTGATCGACCTCACTTCGTCCCCCACCGCCGCAGCAGCTGGGCGTTGATCGCCACGACCACGGTGCTGGCCGACATCAGCACAGCGCCAACGGCCGGCGAAAGCACCAGCCCCCAGGGCGCGAGGACGCCGGCGGCCAGCGGGATCGCGATCACGTTGTAGCCCGCTGCCCACCAGAGGTTCTGGATCATCTTCCGGTAGGTGGCGCGCGACAGGTCGACGATGCGCACCACGTCGCGCGGGTCCGAGCGCACGAGCACCACGTGGCCGGCCTCGACCGCCACGTCGGTGCCGGCGCCGATGGCGATGCCCACGTCGGCGGTCGCCAGCGCTGGGGCGTCGTTCACGCCGTCGCCCACCATCGCGACGCGGCGGCCGCCGCGCTGGAGCTCCTGCACCTTCGAGGCCTTGTCCTCCGGCTGCACCTGGGCGAACACCGTGTCGATCCCGAGCTCCTCGGCCACGGCGTCGGCGACCGCCTGGGCGTCGCCGGTGAGCATGGCGACCTCGATGCCGCGCTCGTGCAGCGCCTGGATCGCTTCGCGGCTCTCCTCTCGGATTGCGTCGGCGACTGCGAGGACCGCCACGACCTGGTCGCCACGCAGCACGTAGATCGCGGCTTGGCCGCGTTTGGCGGCTTGGTCGGCGGCGCGCGCGAGCGCGTCCGGCACGGTCGCGGAGCGCTCGTCGAGCAGCGCCGGGCCGCCCACGAACACCTCTTCGCCTGCGACGCTCGCGACGACGCCCTTGCCGGCGAGCGACCGGAACCCCTCCGCCACGGGCACGTCGAGGCTGCGTTCCTCGGCGGTGCGGCCGATGCCGCGGGCGATCGGGTGCTCCGAGTCGGCCTCGACGGCGGCCGCGAGGCGCAACGCCTCGTCCTCCGATAGGCCGTCCGCGGTCGCGACCGCCACCACCCGGTGCGAGCCGAGCGTGAGCGTGCCGGTCTTGTCGAACACGACGATGTCGACCAAGCGCGCCTCTTCGAGCCCGCGGCGGTCGCGCACGAGCAGACCGTTCTTCGCGCCGAGCGTCGTCGAGATCGCGACCACCAGTGGGACGGCGAGCCCCAGGGCGTGGGGGCAGGCGATGACCAGCACGGTGACCGTCCGAACGATCGCGTAGTCGATCTCGGCGCCGAGCAGCAGCCAGGTGACGAGGGTGAGGACCGCCGCGACCAAGGCGACCACCGTCAGGAGCCGGGCGGCGCGGTCGGCGAGGTGTTGGACGCGCGACTTGGAGGTCTGCGCGTCGGCCACCAGCCGCATGATCCCAGAGAGCTTGGTGGCGTCGCCGGTGGCGGTCACCTCGACGCGGAGCGAGCCGGCGCCGTTGATCGTGCCGGCGATGACCGCGTCGCCCTCGCCGCGCTTGACCGGCCGCGATTCGCCGGTGATCGACGCCTCGTCGAGCGAGCTCTCGCCCTTGCGCACGACGCCGTCGACCGGGACGCTCTCGCCCGGTCGCACGAGCACGAGGTCGCCCGCGCGCAGGTCCGCGACGGCGACGCTCTCTTCGCGCCCGTCGACGACGCGGGTGGCCGTGTCGGGAAGCAGCTTGGCCAGCTCCTTGAGCGCGCCCTGCGCCTGGTCGATCGAGCGCATCTCGATCCAGTGGCCGAGGAGCATGATCGTCACGAGCGTTGCGAGTTCCCACCACAGCGCGAGCGCGTCGATCGCGCCGAGCTCGACGACCCACGAGAAGACGAAGGCCACCGTGATGGCGAGCGAGATCAGCGTCATCATCCCCGGGAGCCGGGCCCGCAGTTCGCCCCAGGCGCCGCGCAGGAAGACGAGGCCGCCGTACCCGAAGACCGCGGTCCCGAGCACCGCCGGGATCCAGGCGGATCCTGGGAACACTGGGGCGCGGTAGCCGAGCAGCATCTCGATGTGGGGCGACCACACGACGACCGGGATCGTCAGCGCGAGCGCGAGCCAGAAGCGGCTGCGGAACGCTTCGACGGAGTGGCCGGCGTGGGCGTCGTGGCCGGCGTGGGCACCGTCGGCGTCGCGCGGTGGGCGGTGCGACGACCCCCCGTGCGGCGCTCCGTCGTGCGCCCCGTGCTTCCCATGCGCCGCGTGCCCGCCGTGCGCCTCGGCCTTGGCCGAACCTGCCTCGTGCCGGTCGTGGTCGTGCTGCGCCATGGGGTTCCTCCTCGGGGACTCCTGCCCTGCAGGGCGCTAGCCTACCCCACCCGGGGTGGGGTAGGCAACGCACACCGACCGCGAGCGCCGTGCGGGCGTCAGCGAACCTCGCCGCTTACGGCCAACGCCGTCCACGTCATCCCGCCGTCGCCGCTGCGAAACACGTCGGCGGTCGACGTGGCGACGAACACGACTGCGGGCGCCTCGCCGGGACCCGCGATCGCCGAAGCGTACGCGCCGGTCGCGATCGGCGCGGCGACGCGCGTCCAGGTGTCGCCGTCGTCGTGGCTGCGAAGAAGCCCACCGCCGTCGGGAGCGATCGCAAACGCCCACAGCGTCCCGTCGGCAAGGCGCCGCACGGTGGTGACCGGCCCCCCGCCGAGCCCGGTGGGGCGCCACGTGGTGCCCGCGTCCTCGCTGCGCCATAGCCCGCTCGCGGTACCCGCGAATACCCGCTCCGGGGCGCTCGCGTGGGCGTCGAGCGCCAGGACGCCGCCGGTTGCCGCCAGCGTGTCCGAGGGAAGCGTCGTCCAGGTCGCGCCGCCGTCGACCGAGCGCAGGAGGGCGTTCGCGATGGCGTCCCATGCGAGCAGGACAGCCCTTTCGCCCCCGGTCGTCGTGAGCGCGTGGAGGTCGGCCGCTCCCGCGAGCGATCGCTGCGTCCACGTCCGACCACCATCCCGGCTCACGATCAGGCCGAGGGGGTTCGGCAGACCGCTGCGCAGGTCGGGGTGTCCGCTGCCGTAGAGCGTTCCTTCGAGGTCCCCGTCCGCACGGAACCCCATCAGGTCGTGGCGGCCGGTGCCCACCGCTCGCCAGCCGTCCGCCTCGCTCCACCGCACGAGGCCGGTGTGGGTGCCGACGAGCAGCGCCCCGTTGGCCCACGCGGGCGCGTCCAGACCGTGGACGTGGGTTAGGCGGTCGACCGGAACCCCGAGGTCGGCGCGGCGGTCCGCCACGTACGCCCCCGATGCCCACGCAGCCACGGCTGCGGCGGCGCCGGCCAAGAGCCATACGAGGGGTCCCCAGCGACGGCGCGGGGCGGTCGCCGTAGCGACCGCCCCGCGTGCGACCGATCGGTCGCCTGGCGATTCCCGCACGTCAGCGTTCGGGCGCGCGCGTCACCTGGCCGGTGCGCGCGTCGACGCGCAGCACCTGCTCGGTGACGCCGCTCCGGACGACGACCTCGTAGACCAGCGTCGAGCCGGTGACCTCGGCGGCCGATTCGCCAGCGCCGGCCAAGAACGCCAAAGCGAGCCGCTCGGCTTCGGCCGCACCGACCGTCGCGCCCGACGCTCCACCGTGTATAGCCTGGTGGTGGGCCGCCATCGAGCCGCCGCCGTGCATCCCGCCGGCCGCGCCCATGCCCATCGAGCCCATGCC
>JAGXHO010000141.1 GCA_024636105.1 Trueperaceae bacterium
CTCCCGTACAGGTCGGCGCCGGCCGCGACGTAGGTGGGGACCGGCCAGGGCACCGGGGGGTACGCACGAGCCTGCAGCCCGACCGCGATGCCGGCGCTCCCCCACGCGGCGCGCACGGCGGCGCCGAAGGCCCCGGACTGCAGCGAGGCGCCGAGCCCGGCCGTTCGGTACGCCGGGAACCCGAAGGCGACGCCGAACGCGGCGACGGCCGGGACCTCGTCGACGACGCCCGATATGCTGCCGCCGTCCGGTTCGCCCGCCGCCCCCTGAGCCACGACGACGCCCAACGTCGGCGCGCAGACCAGCGCCAGCACCAGGAACGCCCGCCGGACACGCATCCGAGCGATAGCGAGGCGGTCGTACAGGCCGACTGAGGCCGTCGGGGACGTACCCGCACGCGGGGCATGGCTGGGCGGCAAGGTGGGATCTGAACCGTTCATGCGGCAGCGTACCGCGACGTCCAGCGACCGTCGTGCTCGGCTGCGCCTCAGGCTTCGACGTCGCCGAGCGCGCGCCCCCCGGCGGCGTCCCACGCGGCGCGGATCTCGGTCGACGAGACGTCGGCCCGGAACGCCGCCTCGGGCAGCGCCTCGAAAAGGTCGGTGTGCGCGGCCGGAACGTCGAGGTCGGCCAGGGTGAGGAAGCGCTCGGCGGAGCGCCGACCCGCGACCAGGAAGCGACCGCCGCTGGCCCGCAGCGCGTCGAAGGCGACGGACGGTCCGGCGTCGTCCGCGTAGAAGCGCCCTTCGAGCACGCGCGCTGCGGTGTCCGCACCGACCACGAAGACCGCCCCGGGCAGCAGCGCCGCCTTGGCATCGAAGCGCGGCGCGCGCGTGAGGAGCAGCGGCGCCCGGCCCGCGAACTGGGTGGCGCGGCGGTGGGCCTCGTCCAGGTCGATCGTCGGCTTGTCGGCGTTGGCGATCGCCAGCTCGAACGCCACCGGTCGGCCGAGGTGCCGCTGCGCGGCGGCGGCGAGCCCCAAGTGGCCGTCGTGCAGCGGATGGAACGAGCCGCTCACCACGGCGCCGCCGCCAACCGGCCACGGCAGCGCGTCGACCGGTTCGCCGTGCACGTCGAGCGCGAGCAGGGGGCGGCGACCCTCCGCGAAGGCCTCGAGCTCGGCACCCGCCCGAAACGCCCGCTCGACGCGCTCCTCGCCGATCAGCGCGAGCGCCGGGACCTGCAGGACCCCCGACGCGTCCGCCAGCGCGCGCAGCACCAGCGCGCTCACCAGCGCCTCCTCGGCCGCACGGTCGCGCGCGCCCTTGGTCATCTCGAGGCCGTACAGGCGCACCCCGAGCCCATCGGCGGTGGCGACCCAGGCGCGATGGGCGCCGCGCTTGACGCGGTCGGTCGCGATCGTCGCGGTGCACGCCACGCCCAGGACCGCTTCGGCGGGGCCGGCCAACGAGCGTGCGCGCGTGCGCGCCCGGCTGGCGAGCGCTGCGGCCACCTCCGGTGCGACCGCTTGGTCGACCGGGCCACCCACGCCCTCCGCGAGCGACGCGGGGGCGTAGCGGTCGACCGCCTCGAGCACGGTGCGCGACGATCCCCCCACCGCATGCAACCAGGCGAGCGCCTGGACGCCGGCGCCCGCGAAGTCGTAGACGAGGCGCGCCGGTGCCGCGTGGACGCGCGCCACCAGGTCGAGCAGGGCCCGGTTCATCGCGGCATCATCGCACGTGCCTCCGGGCACCGGCCCGGCGCTGCACGACGCGCGCGCAGCGCGTTCGGGACGTCGCACCCGCGCCCGCAGGCGTAGCCTTGGGGCATGGACGCCGCCGAACTCAAGGCCGACCTAGTCGCCGAGCAGGCGGCGCTGCGCTGGAGCATCACCTGGACCGTGCTCACGGGCATCGGCCTCGCCGTCGGGCTGATCGCCGGTTGGACCGGGCTCGAGGCGGTCGTGCCGTGGGCGTACGGGCTCGCCTTCCTCGCCGGCGGGGGTCCTGCCGGGATCGAGGCGGTGCGGGCGCTCGCGCGCGGTCGTTTGGAGATCGACCTGCTCATGGTCTTGGCCGCGCTGGCGGCCGCGGCGGTCGGCGCCCCGCGCGACGGCGCGATCCTGCTGTTCCTGTTCAGCCTCGCCGGCACCCTCGAGGAGCGGGCGATGGGCACCACCCGGCGCGCGGTGGCGGCGCTGATGTCGCTGCGGCCCGACGTCGCGCATGTCGTCGAGGACGGCGTCGAGGTCGACCGCCCGGCCGAGGACGTCGCCGTGGACGCGCTCGTGCGCGTCCGTCCCGGGGAGCGCGTGCCGCTCGACGGGGTCGTGGCGTCCGGCGAGTCGGCGGTGGATCAGGCGCCGATCACCGGCGAGTCGGTTCCGGTCGACAAGGAGCCGGGGGGCGAGGTGTTCGCCGGGACCGTCAACGGCCACGGCGCGCTGACCGTGCGCGTGACCAAGACCGCCAGCCAATCGACCCTCTCGCGGATGGTCCAGCTGGTGACCGAGGCGCAGGCGGCCAAGGCCCCCAGCGAGCGCTTCAGCGACTGGTTCGGGCAGCGATACACGGTCTGGGTGCTCGCCGGCACGGCCGCGGCGCTCGCCGCGTTCTTCGCCTTCGGCCTCCCCGCGAACGAAGCCTTCTACCGCGCCGCCACGCTGCTCGTGGTGGCGAGCCCGTGCGCGGTGGTCATCAGCGTGCCGGCGGCGGTGCTGTCGGCGCTCGCCGCCTCCGCGCGCCGCGGCGTGCTGTTCAAGGGCGGTGGCGCGCTCGAAGCGCTCGCCGAGGTCGAGGCGATCGCCTTCGACAAGACCGGCACCCTGACCCGTGGGGTCATGACGGTGACCGACGTGGTGCCGCACGCGGTCGACGAGGACGAGCTGCTGCGGGTGGCTGCCGCGCTCGAGCACGCCAGCGAACACCCGATCGCGCGCTCCGTCGTGCGTTACGCCGCCGAGCGCGGCATCGACCCGGCGCCGGCCGACGGCGTCGAGGCCCGGCCGGGGCGCGGCATCGTGGGTAAGGTGGACGGTTTCGAGGCCTGGGCGGGCAACCGGCGCTTGGTGGCCTCCGAGGGCATCGACCTGGATGCCGACCCCGCCGCGCGCGAGGCGCTGGCGAAGCTCGAGGCTGCGGGCCGGACCGTCGTGGTGGTGGCGGGCCGGGGCGACGGCGCGGCGCCGCGCCTGCTCGGCTTCCTGGGCGTCGCCGATACCCCGCGCCCGCACGCCCGTGAGGGCTTGGACGCGCTGCGCCGCGAGGGCCTGGAGCGCTTCGCGGTCCTGACGGGCGACCACGCGAACGTCGCGCGCGGCGTCGCCGACGACCTCGGTTTGGCGGCCGACCAAGTGCACGCCGACCTGCTCCCCGAAGACAAGGTCGACCGCCTCCGGACGCTCCAGGCGAGCGGCAAGGTCGCGTACGTGGGCGATGGCGTGAACGACGCCGCAGCGCTCGCCACCGCGGACGTGGGGATCGCGATGGGCGTGGCCGGCAGCGACGTAGCGCTCGAGACGGCCGACGTCGCGCTGCTGTCCGACGACCTGCGGCGCCTCGCCGAGGCCGTCTCGCTCGCCAAGGCGACCCGGCGGGTGATCCGCCAGAACCTCGGCTTCGCGCTCGGCGTGATGGCGCTCATGGTGGTCGCGACGCTCGTCGGGTGGCTGCCGCTGCCGCTGGGCGTGATCGGCCACGAGGGCGGGACCCTGCTGGTCGTCGCCAACGGCTTGCGACTGCTCGGTCGCGGTCGCGCGCCGAGCTGAACTGGGCGGCCGCTGCGGCCCGCCCCCTCGGCGCGCGCCGCGCGCCGCCGCGTACGATGCGCACCGATGCTCCCGCACCGCTTCGAACCCCTCCGCGACGCGGTCGCCCGCCTCGCCCGCGAGGCCGGAGTCGCCATCCTCGAGATCTACGGGGGCGACTTCGAGGTGCACCTCAAGGCCGACGCCACCCCGGTGACCGAGGCCGATCTCCGTGCCCAAGCCCTGCTCGTGCGCGGCCTGCGCGCGCTCACGCCGGACGTGCCGGTGCTGAGCGAGGAGCAGGCCGAGGTCCCGTACGAGGTGCGGCGCTCCTGGCCGCGCTTCTGGCTGATCGACCCGCTCGACGGCACCCGCGAGTTCGTGAACCGGACCGGCGAGTTCTCGGTCAACGTCGCCTTGGTCGAGCGCGGCAAGCCGGCGTTCGGGGTGGTGCACGGACCGATCGACGACGTCGCCTACGCCGGCGCCCCCGGCCAGGGTGCGTGGCGCCGCGACGGAGACGGCGCCTGGTCCGCGATCCGCGTAGCAGCCCCTGAGGGGCGGTCGCTGCGCGTGCTGACCAGCCGGTCGCACGCCGGCGGCCGCACGCGCGCCTGGCTCGAGTCGCTCACCGCCGACTGGGACGTGGCCGTCGTCCAGCGCGGCAGCGCGATCAAGGCGTGCTTGGTCGCGGAGGGTGCGGCGCACGTCTACGCCCGCCTCGGCCCGACGAGCGAATGGGACACCGCCGCCTCGCAAGCGGTGCTGGAGGCCGCCGGCGGGGTGCTGCGGCGCGTGGGGGACGACGCCCCGCTCGCGTACAACAAGCCCGACCTGCGCAACCCGGAGTTCTACGCCGCGTGGGGGTCGGACGCGCCGAATCCCTGACGGCGCGCGGCCGCCACGGCCGACGCATGGCGCACCGCAACGGACGCCAGCAGCACCGCCCAAGTGGTCGCCACCACCAACGCCACGCCCTGCGGACCGAAGCGCGCGTACGGTGTCGTCCAGCCCGACGGTGCGGCGAGCGCGACCGTGAGGCCTGCGTCGGCGCCCGCCGCGAAGCCCAGCAACCGGCCGTCGTGGCCCCACGCCATCGACGGTCCGTCGTGCGACGCGACGACCACGGGCCTCCCCGTCGACCACGCGAGCACCCGCCCGCTCCGGGCGTGCCACCAGGGCGTGGCCGTCGCGCCCGCCCACCCATCGTGGGTGAGGACGAGCAGCGCGTCCGCCCCCCGCGCGCGCTCGAGCGCGGCGCCCAGGTGCAGCGACTCCCAGCAGACCAACACCCCCCAGCGCCGACTGGCGACCCGAACCGGCCACCGCTCGCCGACCCCCGCGGTCAACCAGGCCTCGTACCGAGGCACCAGATGCCGCTTGTCGAGCACCCACGTGGCGGCCGTAGGCGTCGCGAGCGCGACCGAGTTGCGCCAACCACCCTCGGCGTCCGGTCGGTAGGCACCGGCGAGGACCGGCGCACCGAGGGCGCGAGCGGCCTCGACCAAGCCCGCGAGTACCTCGGAGGCGACGTACCCGAGCGCGCTCTCGGGCCACACGTGGAGGTCGACCGCGGGCGAGGCGAACGCCGGCTCGACCGGTGCGGACGCCCGCTCGAGCAGCGCGCCCACGAGCGCCGCCGACGCGCTGGGATCGGCGCGCGTGGCGGCGAGCGCGGCCTGGTCGCCGACGCCGTGCGCGACCGCCACCGTCCGGGTCGGTTCGGTGGGCGTC
>JAGXHO010000142.1 GCA_024636105.1 Trueperaceae bacterium
CCCCAGCACCGACGCCCCTGCGACGCCGGCTCCCGCCCCATCCACCGCCGCCGCCGCCGCCGAGACGGTCGACGGTCGCCTCACCTTCTACGAAGCGGCGGCCCTCACGACGTCCTCGGAGGTGCTCGACAACGGCGAGCACTTCGTCCTCTACGAACGCGCGCTCACCGCCGGGGTACCGGTGTACGTCGAGTTGACGTCGCAGTACTTCGATCCGTACCTGGTCGTGCTCGATCCGAACGGCGAACTGGTGCTCGAGGTCGACGACAGCCCGGGCATGGACCTGAACGTCTCCGAGCGCTTCACGCCCGCCACCACCGGCACCTACGTGTTGGGCGTCACGAGCTACGGTCCGGGCGAGACGGGCGCGTTCGAGCTGCTGGTCCGCGAAGGCGGCGCGCCGTCCGACGGCGTCGCTCCGGGCGCCACGGTCTCGGCCGCGGCCGTCGGCGACGGCAGCGGCTTCGTCGGCTCGCTCGCGCTCGGGCAGCTCACGCGCGCGCAGATCGCCGCCGACGCCGACATGACGCCCTGGCACACCTACCGCATCGACGTCGCGCCGGGCACGCTGCGCTTGGTCATCGACCTGGCCTCCGACGCCGGCGTCGACCTCGACCTGTTCGTGCGCCACGGCGAAGAGGTCACCAACTGGAGTGAAGAGGGCGACTGGGACTACCGGGACATCTCGCTGGAGGTGCGCAACAGCCTGGTGATCGACGCGCCCGCCGCCGGTCCCTGGTACCTCGACGTCGTCTGGCCAGGTGTCCAGGAGGGCTCGGCGCGGTACTCGCTGCGCGCGCGCTGACCGTCAGCGGTCGGCCATCCAGGTCCGGTCGACCAGGAGCGGGAGCGGGTCGAACGCCCGATGCCGGCACGTCTCGGGGTCGAAGGCGTACGCCCCGAAGTGCAGGTGCGGCGGGGTGCCGGCGGCGTTGCCGGCGGTTCCGACGTACCCGAGCACGGTCTCGGGCGTGACCGCCCTGCCCTCGCGCAGGTCGTCGGCATAGGCATCGAAGTGGGTGTAGAAGTAGCGCACCCCACCGGGGCCGAGCACCATCACGCCGCGTCCGCCCGTGAAGCGGTCGCTGACCTCGAAGACGATCCCGTGCGTGGCCGAGCGGACGGGGGTGCCGCGGGGCGCGAACACGTCCTGGCCCTGGTGCCCGCGCCCACCGCCGCGCGGGGCGCCCCAGGTGTCCGCCACTTGAGCGACGCGGACGCCGTCCACCGGCATCCACAGCACGGCGTCGGGCTCCCTCGGGAGCCGCGAGAGGAACTCGGGCAGCAGGGCCCGGTAGGCGTCGCGCGAGGCAGCGCGAGCGAGCTCGTCGGCCGTCGGTGCCGTGTCCCACGTGCGCTCGGTGCACACGAGCGCCAGCGCCGCGGGGTCGAGGACCGGCAGGTGGGGATCGGGCAGCGTCTGGGCGAAGGCGAGGGTGAGCGCTCCGGCCACGACCATCGCCAAGGCAACCATCGACGGGCGCACGGGTCGCAGCGCCGCTCGGTCGATCCTGGGTTCGTGCACGATCACCTCCGTACAGGCGTCGACCGGCGGCCCCGGCCCACGCCGCGTCTGCGCTGCCCCGCGCGTTCCCTCCACGGTAGCCGTCGTCGGCGGGCGCCGCGTGTGGCGAAGCACCCGGTGCGCCCTCGCTCCGCGCCGGCCCGGACGCGGCGCCACTCGGTCAAACGGACGACCGACGCCGGAACGACCGAAGCCGCAAGCTGCGGGTACCCCACGCTCCGGAGGTACACCGCATGACCCCACGCGTCCACCGCCTCGCCCTCGTCGCCAGCGCCCTCCTCGTCGCCCTCGTGCTCGCGGTCGTCGTCGCGCAGGACGCGATGATGGATCACCGCCCCGACTACGCCGACTGGACCCGCCTGAACCCGCAGAAGAACTTCATCCAGAGCGCCCACCCCACCGCCAAGGACGTCTACGTCAACGAAGCGGGCCGCGACGCCGCGCAGGGGCGCAGCTTCCCGTTCCCCGAAGGCAGCCAGTTGGTCAAGGAGTCCGTCGACGTCGACGCGCTGACCGTCACGGTTCTCACGGCGATGCGCAAGGTCGCCGGCTTCGACCCTTCGAACGGCGACTGGCAATACGGCATGTTCGAACGCATGGACGACGGCTCGTTCGGCGGCATGTGGGCCGAGGCCGGCACCGAGATGCACCTGATGTGCGTGGGTTGCCACACCGGCGCGGCCGACAGCGACTACGCGTTCTTGACGTACACCGGCGACTGACCGCGCCGGGCCTCCCCGACGGACGCGGAGGCGTTGCGGCGATGGCCGCGGCGCCTCCGTCGCCCTTTTGGCACGATCGCGGACGCGAACGGGTCAGGCGGGCTCGGGGTCCTCGGCCGCGTCCGCGAGCCCGGCGAGGTGCAGCCGATAGCGGCCCCGCGTGCCTTCGAGGACCCCCGCCTGCCGCAGGCTCGCGAACGCCGACGTCACCGACACGCGGGTGGCCGACACCATGGCGGCCAGGTCATCGTGGCGCAGTTCGGTGGCGAGGTCGACCCAACCTTCGCCGGCGTCGGTGCCGTAGCGAGCCCCTTGCGCCAGCAGCTCCGCCGCCACGCGGCCGCGGATCGGCGCTTCGACCCGCGCCAGCTGGTCGCGGCAGGCGAAGACCTTGTCGGCCAGGATGCGCGTGAACGCCACCACGAAGCCGGGGGCGTGCAGCGCCAGCCTCCGGTACTGCTCCTGGTCCATCGGGCACGTCACCACGTCGGTGAGAGCCACGGCGTCGACGCGGTAGACGTCTCCTTCGGCGCCGACGAACGCCTCGCCGAACAGGTCGTCGGGCCCGACGACCGCGAGGATCCGCTCACGGCCCTCGGCCGTGGGCACGACCAGCTTGACCTGACCGCTCGCCACCACGTGCAGATGGGTCGCCGGATCGCCCGCCCGGAAGAGCGTGCTTCCCCTCGGATGCACCCGCTCCGGGCAGACCTGCATGAACGTACGCAGGTCTGCCTCGCCCACCCGCTGCTTGAAGCCGGTGTTCCGGAGCCACCAACCGGGTCCGTCAGGACGCATCGTCATACCGGAGGGTAACCGGCGCCAACGGGCCGCGGTACGCTCGCGCATGACCCGAGCAACGCCCGGCACGGGCGCGACGACCGCCGCCACGATCGACGCCGATGTCGTCGTGATCGGCGGCGGCATCGTCGGTCTCGCCACCGCCGACGCACTCGTCCGCGCCCACCCCGGCCTCAGGCTGGTCCTCCTGGAGAAGGAAGACGGCGTCGCCAAGCACCAGACCGGGCGCAACAGCGGCGTCGTCCACGCGGGGATCTACTACACCCCGGGTTCGCTCAAGGCACGCCTCAGCGTGTCGGGCGTCGTCAAGCTGCGCGACTACTGCGCCGCGCACGGCGTGGCGTACGACGCCGTGGGCAAGGTGATCGTCGCCACGACCGAGGCAGAACTCCCGCGGCTCGACGCGCTGGTCGAGCGCGGCACCGCGAACGGCGTCCCCGGACTGCGCGTGATCGACGCGGACGAGCTCCGCTCCATCGAGCCCTTCGCCGCCGGGCTGCGCGCGATCCACTCGCCCGGCACCGCGATCGTCGATTACCCGGGCGTGTGCCGCTCGTTGGCCGACGGTCTGCGCCGCATGGGTGCGCGCGTCGAGACCGGTGCGCCGGTGCTTGCGATCGCCGAGGACGCGCACGGGCTCACGGTCACGACCCCGAAGCTGCGGGTGCGGGCGGGCCGTCTGGTCTCGTGCGCCGGCCTGCACGCGGACCGCATCGCGCGCATGGCGGGGGCCGACCCCGACGTTTCGATCGTCCCGTTCCGCGGCGAGTACTACTTCTTGCAGCCGCACGCCCAGGAGAAGGTGAAGGGCCTGATCTACCCGGTCCCCGACCCGACACTCCCGTTCCTCGGCGTCCACTTCACGCGCACCGTCCACGGCGAGGTCGAGGCCGGACCCAACGCCGTGCTCGCGCTCGCGCGCGAGGGGTACACCCACACGACGATCAGCGGCCGCGACCTCGCCGAGACGCTCGCCTTCCCCGGCTTCTGGAAGCTGGCCGGACGCTTCTGGCGCACCGGGGCGTACGAGTACTGGCGCTCGTTCCGCACCGCGGCGTTCGTCCGCTCGCTGCAGAAGCTGGTGCCGTCGATCACGGTCGCCGACGTTCGTCGCGGCGGCGCCGGGGTGCGCGCGCAAGCGATCGGGCGCGACGGCAAGCTGGTCGACGACTTCGCGTTCGCCGAGACCGAGCGGGCGCTGCACGTGCTCAACGCGCCCTCGCCGGCGGCGACGGCCTCGATCGCCATCGGGGAGCACCTGGCGGAACGGGTCCGCGGCTGGTTCGAGGCCTGACCGAGGGTGCGTTCGACCGCGGCATCGGAACGCGGCGTCCGGTCGCTCCGGTAGGGCGCGGTTCGCGATCGTCCGCGCACGGGCATCGTCAAGATGTCTCATGCGTTGAACATCTCGCGCTCATCTGGAACCGCCCGTTCCGCTGCGCTCGACCGCGGCCGCTCTAGATCCGGCGCCCGCCCGTCGGCGATTCGACCTCGGCCGGTCGATTCCCGATCATGAGCGCCGGGCAGGTTCATTACGCGATCGCACCGGCAAGGTACGGATGCGCGGATGACCCTCGGACCCCGTGCTACCTTCGGGGTCCACCCCGGTATGCGAGGTGGCGTGTACCTGCGCCGAACGGCGCAATGGAGTTCCCATGAAAAACCTGTTTCTAGCACTAACCGTAGGCGCCGTGCTGGCGCTCGGCTCCGCGCTCGCTCAAGGCGGCGTCATGTTCGAGTCGTCCGGTATCGAGGGCGACTTCCTGGCAACCGAACTCATCGGTGCCGACCTCTACACGACGGCCACCACCCTCGACCAGAACCGGTTCCAGGTCGACACCGTGCCCGACGATTGGGAGCAGATCGCCTCGATCAGCAACCTCGTCTTGGGCATGGACGGCCAGGTCCGCGGCGTCCTCGTCGACGTCGGCGGCTTCCTCGGCATCGGCGCGCGCACGGTGATGTTGACCATGGATTCGGTCCGCATCGCGACGCAATCCGACAGCGATCTCGTCTACGCCGTGATCAACGCCACGCGTGAAGAGCTCGAGGCGGCGCCCGAGTACGAGGTCTACGACCGCACCGCCATGATGAACGACGACGCCAGCACGCCACTCATCGGCGTCGCCGAGCCGCAAGAGGGCTTCGTGGTCGTCGAGTGGTCGACCCTCACCGTCGACCAGCTCCGCACCGCCGCGGTTTACGACATCAACAACGAGCGCGTCTCGGACATCTCGGACGTCCTGCTCGGCACCGACGAAACCGTCGAAGCGGTCTTGATCGACGTCGGCGGGTTCTTGGGCATCGGCGCCCGCACGGTCGCCATCCCCATGGACCAGCTCGAGATCCAGGGCAACGAGGACATCAGCGACCTCCGCGTCTACTTGGCCATCACGGAGGAGCAGCTCGAGGCGCTCCCCGAGTACGAAGCCAACTGAACACGGCTCGACTCGACTCGCCGCACACGCACGCACCGGAGCGACCTCAGGGTCGCTCCCGTGTTCGATCTGCTCCCACGTTCGACCCCATGCAGGTACCACCGTTTCCATCACGAACCTCGACGACGTCCTGCACCACTCGATGAAGGACCCATCGAGCGCCGAGAAGCAGTTCCGCGACGCGCTGTCCACGCTCGCCGAGGAGCGGCTGGCCGACGAGAAGCTCCACGCGCTCGGCAAGAAGCCGGTCGAACGCACGCCGATGCCCGCCTGAGTCGAACGCGCGGACCCGCGCATCGGCAGCGTGCGCATGCGCACGAGCGACGCCCGACCGAATCGGTCGGGCGTCGCTCATGTCGTTCGTAGTGCCGGGTGCGTCAGGAACCGTTCAAGGACGCGGCGCACCGTCGTCGTCGAGGCGAAGCTCGGCGTTCACGCGCGCTTCTTCGGTCGTCGGGTGCGGATCGGGGCGCTGCGACTCCTCGGTCGCCACGGTGCCGTCGGGCGTGGCCATCGCTGCGGGGGCCGAGGGGACGGGCGCTGGCGGAACGGGCGCGGGCGAAACGGGCTCGGGTCGCGGCGTCGCCGTCGGAGCCGTCGGGGCGGCCATGCCCGGCAGCGCGCCGGAGCGCCAGAGCAGGTAGACGCCGGCCGCGATGAACGCGATCGGGAACAGCCACCCACTCGCCGCGCTGCCGGAGACGACGGCGAGGAGGGCGAGCGCCCCGGCCGGGAAGATCGCCCAACCCTGCGGCTGCACGCGGAGCCGCGTCAGGACGAAGAAGGTGGCCGCGAGGCCGAGCAGGAAGACGCTGCCCGAGGCTGCGGCGCCCAAGCGGGTTCCATCGACGAGCGACGTCAGACCGAGCGACAGGAGCGTGCCGGCGGGGATCAGCGCCCACCAGCGCTGCTCGTCTTCGCGCCAAGCGAGCCCGAAGGCGAAGCCCAGCGACCCGAGGAAGGCGGCGCCGCCGAGGCTCGACGGGGCGACCGAGGCGATGGCGAGGCCGAAGAGCGGGTACGCGGCGACGCGCCAGAAGAAGTTGCCGGTCCGGCGTCCTTGCGAGGCGGCGAACACCGCGGCACCGCCGAAGAGCAGCAGCCCGAAGATGCCGCCGAGGCCGTCGAGGACGCCGAGGCTGGAGAGCAATCCGAGGACGCCGACGGCGATCAGGGCGAACGCGCCCAGAACGCGCGGGCGCTCGGCGGGATCGGTGGGGATCTTGGGGAAGGACATGCGGGACCTCCTTGAGGGTCGACCGTAGCGTAGAGCGGCCGGTCCAGGGCGCGCGTCGGTCGTCGGGTGGGGGCGCGGGCGGCCACGCGGGGGAGGCGCGTCTCCGCCCTAAGGCGGAGGCGCCGCGCGCGGGCGAGCGGGTACCCTGGCCGCGGAGGCACCGTGCCCGACGCCATCGACCCGAACCCCGACGACCGCGCCCCGGATCCACGCATCCGGGTCCTGCTCGTCGACGACCACGTCGTCGTCCGCCGCGGGCTGCGCCTGGTGTTCGACCTCGAAGACGACCTGGAGGTGGTCGGCGAAGCCGGCGACGGCCGCGAGGCGCTCGCCCAGGTCGCCGCCCTGCGCCCCGACGTGGTCGTGATGGATCTGCTGATGCCCGTGATGGACGGCGTCGAAGCCACCCGCGCCATCCGCGCCCAGCACCCCGAGGTCGAGGTCGTGGCGCTCACCTCGGTCCTGGAGGACCGGCTGGTCGTCGACGTGATCGAGGCCGGCGCGGCCGGCTACTTGCTGAAGGAGACCCGCCCCGACGAGCTCTTCGAGGCCGTGCGGGCGGCCGCCCGCGGCGAGGTGCGCCTCGACCCACGCGCCCAAGCCCGATTGGTGCGCGAACTGCGCGCCCCGAGACCGCCGGCGGAGGCGAGCGAGGGGCTCACCGACCGCGAGGTCGAGGTGCTCCGCCACCTCGGTCGCGGCGCGACGAACAAGGCGATCGCGCAAGCGCTCGGCGTCGGCGAGGCCACCGTCAAGACGCACGTGTCGAACGTGCTCGCCAAGCTGGGGCTGAAGAGCCGCACGCAGGCGGCGCTGCATGCGCTGCGGGAAGGGCTCGTCGAGGGGGAGCCGTGAGCGCCGCCGGGGCCGAGCGCCCCGAGGTCGCCGCGCGACCTTCGGTCGCGTTCGCGGACCGGCTGGGCACCCGCCTCACGCTCCTCCTCTTGGCCGTGGTGCTGGTGCTCGCGGCCGCCACCGCGGTGCTTCTGTGGCGCGGCCTGGATGCGCTCGTGGGTGCGCGTGCCGGCGTCGACGGGGTCACCCCCGCCGCGCTCGGAGCCGTGCTGCGCAGCTCCCTCGTCAACCTCGCGGCCGTCGTGGCGGTGACGCTCGTGGCCGCCGCGGCGTTCTCGCGGAGCCTCCTCGTCGAGCCGATCGCGCGCCTCACGGAGGCGACCCGGGCGCTCGCGGCCGGCGACCGGACCGTGCGGTTGCGGCTCGGCGACCGCTCGGAGCTGGGCGAACTCGCCCGCTCCTTCGATACGATGGCCGACGCGCTCGCGGAGGCGCAGGACCGGCTCGAGGCGCGCGTGACCGCCCGCACCGCCGAGCTCCGTGCGCTGCTCGCGCTCTCGAACACGATCGCGGTCACGACCGACCTCGAGCCGTTGCTCGCCGCGGTCCTCGACCGCCTCGACGCGAGCGGCGCCGGCGCCGCCGCCGAGATCGTCGAAGCGGACGCCGCGGGCGCGACCGTGCGCCTCGCTGTCCGCGGGAGGTTGCCGGCCGATCCCGACCTCGACCCGCGCGAGCTGCCGGTCGAAGGACGCGTCGTCGACGGCATCCTGACGCTGCCGCTGCGGGTGCGCGAGCGCTCCGTGGGCGCGCTCCGCGTCGCCGCTCCCGGTGCGGTGGACTGGGACGACGAGCGCCGACGGCTCGTCGCGGCGATCGCAGCGCAAGCGGCGGTGGCGATCGAGAACGTGCGCCTGTACGAGCGCGCCCGCGACGAGGCCGCCGACGACGAGCGGCGCCACCTGGCGCGCGAGCTGCACGACTCGGTCAGCCAGGCGCTCTACGCGATCGTGCTCGGCGGGCACGCGGCCCAGAAGCACGTGGAGCGCGATCCGGACAAGGCGCGGCGGGCGCTCGACACCGTCGTGGAGCTCGCCGAGGCGGCGCTCGCCGAGATGCGCGCGCTCATCTTCGAACTCCGTCCCGAAGCGCTCGCCGACGTCGGCTTGGCGGCGGCGCTGCACCGCCAGCTCGACGGGCTCGAGCTCCGCCACAAGCTCGCCACCGACCGCTCGCTCGACGCCCTGCCCGACCTCCCCTTCGCCCACCAACAGACCCTCCTGCGGGTGGTCCAGGAGGCGCTCCACAACGTGGTGAAACACGCCCGCGCGGAGCGGGTGGCGGTGCGCGCGAGCCTAGACGGCGGCGGCGAACGCGGTGCCCTGCGCCTCGAGGTCGCCGACGACGGCGTCGGCTTCGACCCCGCCGGTCCGTTCCCGGGCCACCTCGGCCTGACGTCGATGCGCGAACGGCTCGCGGACGTGGGCGGCCGCTTGGAGATCGAGAGCGCCCGCGGAGCGGGCACCGTGCTGCGCGCCCACCTCCCCATCGCGCCCGCGGCCGACGCGAGCGCCGGCGGTCGGGCATGACGCGTCAACGTGCCGGCCTACTCCTGATCGTCGCGGGCCTGTTGGCGCTCGCGCAGGGCCGCGCACCGCTGCCGCCGCTCGCCGAGTTCGTGTGGCTCGTCGCCTTGGCGTTCGCCGCTACCGCCGTGTGGCGCCTGCTCGAACGGCGCGCCACGCTGGGCGTTCGGCTGGCGGTCCACGGAGGGTTGGTGGTCCTCGCCTCGTCGACGACCGAACTGCTGGAGGGACCCGCGTTCTTGGGCGGCATCGCGCTCGCGTTCTGGTTGGTCTACACCACCGCGCGCGACGGGCGACCGCGCACCGGCTGGGCGCTCATCCCGGCGGGGGCGGTGACGACCTTGGCGACCGTGGCGACCGTGGACGCCCTCCTGCCACGCTGGGACGAGGGGATCTTCTTCCTGCTGGGCATGACGGCCACCTTCACGGCGGTGTACCTGCTGCCACGGGACGCCGGCGGCGGCCGCTGGGCGATCGCCCCGGCGCTCGTGTTCGCCGTCCTCACGGTGGTCGCCAACGACCCCACCGGGGCGCTGGCGCGCTGGGCGTTCCCGCTCGCGCTGATCGGCGTGGGGGTGGCGGTGCTCGGCTGGTCGCGCCGGCGGCGCTGAGCCGACCCGGCCGCTACTCGACCGCGACCGGAGGCGCCGCGTTCGTCCTGAGGAGCTCGAGCGACGGCACGAACAGCGTGACGATCAAGGCGGCGGCCACGATCCACGTCAGCGCCCGGAAGATCGCCGTCACCGCATCGGCGAAGCCCCGCCGCACGGCGTCCTCGACGCTGCGCGCCGCGGCCTCGCCCTGCTCGGTGAGCTGGGCGCGCAGCTGCGTGGCGAGCGTGGCGGTGGCCGC
>JAGXHO010000143.1 GCA_024636105.1 Trueperaceae bacterium
ATGCGGCTGAAGATCGAGCGCCCGAGGTCGCCGCGCAGCAGGCTCGCCATGTAGCGCGGGTATTGGGCGTCGAACAGGCCCGCGGCGCCGCGCTCGCCGGCCGCCTCGAAGTTGAGCCAGACGGGCTGGTTCAGCCCCAGGTCCTGGCGCAGCTGTTCCAGCGCGGCGGGCGAGGCCCGTTGGCCGAGTAGCGCGACCGCGGGGTCGCCCGGGATCAAGCGCGTGATCGCGAACACCAGGAGCGAGACGCCGAAGAGGACCGGGATGAGACCGAGGACGCGTCGGAGCAGGTAGGTGGTCAAGTCGTGCTCCCGTCGAGCGCTCCCCGACCCGGGTCCGTTCCGGGGCGGTGCGCGCGGTCGCTGGCTGCCGGGCGATCCCCGGCGGTCGAAGATAGCCGGGCGCCCGGAGGCGCCCGGTGGGACGGACTAGTTCTTGCTGACGCCGACGAGCGACACCGAGCTGTAGCCCAGCGGGCTCATGACGAAGCCCTCGATGTTGCTGCGGGTGGCGTTGAGCGTGCGGTTGTGGGCCATCGGGATCGAGGCGGCCTGACCGGCCACGGCGTCGATCACGAAAGCGTACAGCCGGTCGCGCTCGGCCTGGTCCGCCGTCTGGCGCGCGTCGTTCAGCGCCTTGACGACTTCCGGAGCGTCCCAACCAAGGTCGTTGGCGGCGCTCGGGCCGAAGAACGTGTTCAGGAAGTTGTCCGGGTCGGCGTAGTCCGCGTTCCAGCCCAGCATGTACATCGGGAACTTGCCGGTGCTGTAGTCGGCGAGGTACGTCGTCCAGTCTTCGGTGAGCAGTTCGACCTCGATGCCGACGTCGGCCAGGTAGGTGGCCATGACTTCGGCGATGGGCTGCGGCGCCGGGTAGTACGGGCGGCTGACCGGCATGTACCAGAGTTCGCTGGAGAAGCCGTCGGGGAACCCGGCCTCGGCGAGCAGCTCGCGCGCGCGCTCGGGGTCGTAGTCGTACGGCCAGGGCTCACCGTGACCGGTGAAGGTGGGCGGCATGTGGTCGCTGGCGACCACGCCGAGGCCGGCGTAGAACGCGTCGACGATGGCGTCGCGGTCGATCGCGTGGGCGATCGCCTGGCGCACGAGCACGTTGTCGAGCGGCGGGTTGGCCTGGTGCAGCGCCAAGTAGCCGACGTTGAGCTCGACGGCCGCGCTGGCTTGCGTCAGGTTGGGGTCGCCCTGGACCGTGGCAAGGTCGTCGGCAGCGAGCAGCACGGCGATGTCGATCGTGCCGGCCTGCAGCTCGGCCAAACGGGCGGTCGGCTCGCTGATTGCGCGGAACACGACCTCATCGACCTGCGGCGCCCCACCCCAGTAGTTCGGGTTGGCGGCGAGGCGGACCTGCTGGCCCTCGACCCACTCGACGAAGGTGAACGGACCCGTACCCACCGAGCCGACGCCCGGGGTGCCGTAGTCGGCGCCGGCGGCCATGACGGCCGCGGGGCTGTCGAACTGGAAGTACACGGCCGCGAGCAGCGCGGGCAGGAAGGGCGTCGACTGGGTCAGGTGCCACTCGACGGTGTCGGCGTCCACGACGACGATCTCGTCGACGATGCCGCCCTCGGCCTTCGGACCGCCGAAGACCCAGCCCCACGGCACGTAGGTCTTGCCCGCGTCGCGGAAGCTATAGGGGTGATCGAGCAGGTTCCAGCGGTCGACGTTGAACTTGACCGCTTCGGCGTCGAAGACGGTGCCGTCGTGGAAGGTCACGCCCGAGCGCAGCTCGAACGTCCACACGGTGGCGTCGTCGTTGGCCGACCACGAGGTGGCCAGCCGCGGAGCGAGCGCGGTGTCGCCGGACGCGAAGCCGACGAGGGTCTCCGAGATCTGGTTGCTGACGACGAGCGAGTTGCCGTCCTGCGAGTCGACCGAGTCGAGGCTCGAGGGCTGCCCCGACACGCCGTACACGAGCGTCTGAGCGGCCGCTAGGCCGAGCGATGCGACCAGGGTGAGCGCGAGGAGCGTTCGCTTCATGGTACCTCCGGGGTCCGCGCGCCTGGACGGGGCGTCGGGGCCGCGGATCGGCGGCGGCGTCGGGTCCGCTGGGCGCGCTTGGAGCGTGAGTGTAGCATTTCGCACGTTTCGGGTACGAAGGTTGCGCCGTCGCATCCGCCGCCCGCCCTGCGGTCGAGGCGGCGTAGGGTCGCCCGCATGAACCGCACGTTCGAGATCGGCGTCTTCACCTTCGGCGACCACGGTCCCGATCCGCACACCGGCGCCACGCCCACGCCTGCCGAGCGCCTGCGGCAGGTCGTCGAGGAGGCCGTGCTCGCCGAGCAGGTGGGGCTCGACGTCTTCGGCGTCGGCGAGCACCACCGCGCCGACTTCCTGATCAGCGCCCCCGAGGTCGTCCTCGCGGCGATCGCCGAGCGCACCGAGTGGATCCGGTTGACATCGGCGGTCACGGTGCTGAGCTCCGACGACCCGGTGCGGGTGTTCCAGCGCTTCGCGACGCTCGACCTGCTCTCAGGCGGCCGCGCCGAGGTGCTCGCCGGCCGGGGCTCCTTCACCGAGTCGTTCCCGCTGTTCGGCTACGACCTGAAGGACTACGAGCGGCTGTTCACCGAGAAGCTCGAGCTTCTGCTCGCCATCCGCGCCAGCACCTCGGTGACGTGGCGCGGCACCACCCGCGCCCCGCTCGAAGGGCAGGCGGTGCACCCGCGCCCGATCCAGGACCCCCTGCCCGTGTGGGTCGGCGTCGGCGGCACCCCCGAGTCGGCTTGGCGCGCCGGCACGCTCGGCCTGCCGATGGCGCTGGCCATCATCGGCGGGCTGCCAGAGCGCTTCGCCCCGTTCGCGCGGATCCACCGCGAAGCGCTCGCCGCCGCGGGCCACGGGCCGCAGCCGCTCGCGGTGACCGGCCACGCCTTCGTCGCCGAGGACTCGCAGCGCGCCGCCGACGTCGCGTTCCCGCCCTACGCGGCCGTGATGAGCCGCATCGGCCGCGAGCGCGGTTGGCCCCCCATGAGCCGCGCGCAGTTCGACGCCATGCGCGCGCCGCGCGGCTCGCTGTTCGTCGGCGACCCCGACGAGGTCGCCGAGAAGCTGATCGCGCAGCACGCGCTCTTCGGCCACCAGCGCGCGCTGTTCCAGATGGGGTTGGGGACGCTGCCGCACCGCGAGGTGCTGCGGGCGATCGAGCTCCTCGGCACCGAGGTGGCGCCGCGGGTGCGGCAGGCGGTGGCCGGCCCGGCCTGAGCGCGGACGCCACACCGCGTGCTGGGACTCATCAGATGTGATACCGCACCGTCGTGGCCGCACCGTCGTACGCCGACGTCCTCGAACCCGCCGCGCGGCTTCAAGTGGTCGTGCCCGACGCGGTGCTCGTCGGCGGCTCGGCAGCGGCGTGGTACGCGCACCACCGCGAGAGTTGCGATCACGACCACGTCCTCGCGGACCTGCGCGATCGCTTCGACCTCGTCCTGGAGGCCATCGAGCGCACCGACGGCTGGGTGACGAACCGCGTCACGCCGGGCAAGATCATCCTTGGCAAGCTCGGCGACATCGAGGCCGGCGTACGCGAGATGATCCGCCGACGCCCGCTGGAGGTCGCCGAGCAGATGGTGGCGCCACCGGAAGCGACCCCATGACCCTCCGATTCCGCCACCTGGACGTGCGGCCGGGCGGGCCCGTCGAAGCGTGGCCGACCGAAGGGGTCCTCGCTGCATTGGAGCGCGGGGGCCTCGGCGACTGGCGACCGCTCGCGACGGCGGTGCGCGCCGACCCGTGGGGGCCGGTCGCGCGACGGCTCGAGGCCGCGTTGGCCACGAACCGTCCCTACGGGGCGGCACCCCTCATGGAACGCGTCCTCGCGCACGCGCGCCGCGATTCCGAGCTCGCCGAACGCGCCGAGGTGGCCCGGCGGGTGCAGGCGTTCGTCGACGCGTCGGGGTTGGGGCGGGCCGCGTTCGCCGAAGCGATCGGCACCTCGACGTCCCGGCTGTCCACCTACGTCACCGGCAAGGTAGCTCCATCCTCGACCCTTCTCGTCCGGATGGAGCGGCTGTCGTGCCGCGCGGCCGCGGACGCCACCGCGGCGTAGGCCACCCAGATCCAGCCGATCGGGTGCGGCGTCAGCGTGGCCGGTGCGCCCGCAGGTGCGCGCCCAGGTCGACGGCCGTCTTGATCCCCACGAACAGCAGGAGGGCGGCCACCGGCTCGCCGAGCGCCACGATCAGGAACGCGCCGACGACCAGCGTGATGTGCAGGACGAAGACGCGCCCGTACGGGCGCGCCATCAGCGCGTTGGGCGACGTCTGCAGGCCCTCGCCGCGCTGCAACACGTTGCCCACGAACGAGATCCCATGGCTGACGACCAACCCCGCGGCGGTGAGGAGCAGGCCCCCGCTCAGGTACCGAGCCGCGATCTCCGGGCCGCCGCCGAAGAAGCCGAGCGGCCCGTCCATGACGGCTCCGTCGAGGAACGTGCTCGCGTCCCCCGCGAACACCCCGCCGGGCGCGAAGAGCGCCACCACGAAGAACCCGTGCGCCGACCAGAACGCGCCGTAATGGACCGTGAAGAAGGCGATGAGGAACAGCTTGCCGAAGAGGCCGCCGAGCCCGCCGGCCGTGCCGTCCGGCCCGCGCGTGAGGAGCATCGCCAGCGCCGTGTAGACGCCGATGACGCCGTTCTCGAACCAATAGAGGAGCATGAGGTCGATCGTGGACCAATCGAAGAAGGCCACGCCGGCGAGCGGGAACAGGTTGGCGGCGACGAGCGCCGCGACGGCCCATGGCGTTGATGCCGCGGTGGATGCGGCGGCGGACACGGACGTTGGCGCTGCAGTGGACGCGGGCACCCGCGGAGTCTAGCCGGCGTCCCGCCCGCGGCCAAGCCCGCCACCAGCGCGCCGGCGAAGGTGTCGCCCGCGCCGGTCGTGTCGACCACGGGCACGCGCCGCGCCGGTCGCCGCCCGCGCTCGGCGCCGCGAGTCCAAGCGAGCCCGTCGGCCCCCAGCGTCAGCACCACGGTCGCGTAGCGGTCCGCGAGCGCGTCGAGCAGCGCGTCCGCCTCGCTTGGATCGGCCGCCGGCACAAGCGCGGCGCCTACGAAGGCGTCCGGGTCGAGGTCGTCCGGCGCAAGGCGACCGTTGGCGCCGGCCTCGAGCACGATCACGTTCTCGCCGCCGTCGGCCACGAGGATGGTGGCGAAGCCAGTCGGCCCCTGGAAGGCGCGCAACCCGGCCACGTCGACGCCGTCCGCGACCAACGCAGCGCGCAGCCGCGCGCCCTCGGCGTCGCCGCCCACCGCGCCCAAGAAGCGCACGGACGCGCCCGTGCGCGCCGCGGCCACGGCCTGGTTGGCCCCCTTGCCGCCATGGAACGTCGCGAACGACGTGCCGTGCACCGTCGCGCCGGCCGCCGGCAGGGCTGCCACGGCCTGCACGCGATCGAGGTTGACGCTGCCGACCACGACGACCGGGCGCCTCATGAGGCGCCCGCCACCGGCGCGCCCCCTAGGCGCCGCGCCGCGTCGACCGCTCCCGCCGACACGGCGGTGTTGGTCGCTGCTTCGTCCGAAGGCATGCGCGGAGTGCAGCCGCTCTGCGCGCACCCGCACGCACGACGCTTCAACGAACGGCAGGCCGCATCCGGTGCGCGCGCACATGGGCGCGCAGATCGACGCCGGTCTTGACCAAGACGAACAGCGCAAGGCCGACGACCGGCTGGCCAAGCGCCGTGACGACGAGTCCACCGATCACGATCGTGACCTGAAGGACGACCACGCGGCCGAACGGCCGCCACACGAGGACGCTGGCTGGGGTGTGCCGGTCCTCGCCCCGAAGCACCACGTTGCCGACGAACGACAGGCCGTGGCTGAGCAGAAGCCCCAACGCTGAGAGCTGCAGACCCCCCTCCAGCACGCGGCCGACGCCCGACTGGGCGCCGAAGAAGAGGCCGGAGTTGCCCCCGGGGAGCACGGCGGGGCGCAGGTCCGTCGCGGCACCGAACACGCCTCCGGGCCCGAAGATCTCGACGACGGAGGAGCCGAGCGCGAACCACAGGAAGCCGTAGAAGACGGCGACGCCGCCGACGGAGTAGAGCTTGGCCAGCACCCCACGCAGACCGCGCGACCGGTGGGGGTCCGGTCCGTCCGCTAGGAACAGCTGGACGAGGGTGAAGAGACCGATCACGCCGGTCTCGAACCAGTAGAGCAGGATCAGGTCGAAGGTCGACCAGCCCCACCAGAGGACCCCGAGGAGTGGCACCGCGTTGGCCGCCACCAGCGCGGCGACCGCCCACGGCGGCGACGCGCGACCCGGCGACGACGCGGGCTCGACCGACGCGTCGACGGCGCCATCGTCCGGGGGCATCGGCGAAGGGTAGCCGCTCCGAGCGCGCGCGTTCGACCGCTTCGCCTTCGGCGCCGCCGGCCCGCTGCCGCGCCGGCTCAAGGGTGGAGCTGGATCACGAACGCGTCGACGTCGCCCTGGCTGGTGGTCAGCAGATCGCCGTCGGTCTCGCCGACGATGACGGCCGCGCCCGCGGCGTCCACGGCCACCCCCCACGCGTAGTCGCCGCGCTCCGAGCCGAACTGCCGCCGCCACACCTCCGAGAAGTCGGCGGCGAGGGCGACCGCGAGCGCGTCGGTGTCGCCGAACGGCTCCTCGGCGAAAGCGCCGGTGCCGTGGCCCACGACCACGACCCCACCCTCGGGGCGCACTGCGATCGCGCTGCCGTTCTCGTTCGCCTCGGTGCCGAGCTGCACGCGCCGCACCTCGTCCCCGTCGGGATCGAGCTCGAGCACGTAGAGGTCGCCCAGCCCGGCGTTCGCGCCGTCGAGGTCGCCGGAGGTGTACCCGGTCACGAAGGCGTGGCCCCGAGCGTCGACGGCGAGCGCCTGGACGATCTCGCCCGCGTCGGTCCCGAACTGGAGGTCCCACACCGCGCCCAAAGTGGCGGTGTACTTGACAACGAACGCGTCCGACGCCCCCGCCGACGGGCCGAAGAGCGAACCGTCCGTCCGACCGCCCACCACCACGTTCCCGTCCGCGTCGACCGCGACGCCGTAGGCGACGTCCTGGGCGGCCGTGCCGTACTGGCGGAACCACGCCGGCTCGCCGACCGCGTCGAGCTTGGCGACCCAGGCGTCGGTGCTGCCGACGTTCGGCGCGAAGAGCGCGCCCTGGGTGGCGCCGACCAGCACGACCAAGCCGTCCGCCCCCACGGCCACGTCGCGCACCACGTCGTACACGGGCGAACCGAACTGCGTGCGCCAGAGCTCGTCGCCGTCGGCGTCGTACACGACCACGAAGACGTCGTCCCCACCCGCGCCGGGTCCGTCGATGCCGCCGCCCGTCGACCCCGCGACCACCACGCGCCCCGTGGCGTCGATCGCCACGGCCTCGGCTTCGTCGGTCGCCGGCGAGCCGACCTGTCGTCGCCAACGCTCGGCCCCATCGGGGCCGTAGCGGACGACGAACGCGTCGGCGTCGCCCGCGTTGCCGCCGCCCAAGGCGCCCGACGACGTGCCGACCACGACCAGGTCGCCGTCCGCCGCGAACGCCACGTCCCGAGCGACGTCGTAGCCGATCGTGCCGAGCTGATGCGCCCAGGCCCAGCGTGCGACCTCGACCTCCGCCTCGCCGCTGCGGGTGGGGTCCTGGACGCTCGTCGCGACGACCGTGCACGGCCCTTCGACGTCGGGCGCAACGTAGGTCACCGAGGCGCCCGATCCGACGAGGGCGCCGCAGGTCGCGGTCCAGAAGACCGAGGGGTCGCTGGCGTTCGCCACCGTCGCCGCGAACTCGAGCTCGCCACCCGGCAGGACGAACGCCGTCGCCGGCGCCACCGTCACCTGGACGAGCACCGGTGGCGGTGTGCACCCGACGAGCACGAGCACCGCTCCGAACACCATCGCCGACGGGCCCGATCTACGCATGCAAGCTCCCAAGGGCCCGGTCCGGGCCGCGAACGGCCCGGACCGGGGTGCGCGCGATGCGCTCGGCGTCGGTGCCGTCAGAAGATCAGGTTCCACTCGAAGTCCACGAAGTCCGTCCCGACGTTACCGCCTTGGTCGGTCACGTTCAGGCGCACCCGCACCGGGTATAGACCGGCCTGGTTGAACGGGATCGACTGATTGGGCGTCCACTGGATCGTCGCCTGGTCGCCGATGACCACCGGGGCGAACACACCCAGCTGGTACGTCCACTGGTACGTCAGCGGCCCCGCGGCCTCAGGATCGCTCGCGTCGCCCATGAGCGTGATCGGCTGGTCGATCGGCGGGCTGGCACTGGCGGCGGAGGTGGTCACCACCACGTTCGGCGGCAGGTCGGGCGGCGGTTCGACGACGCTGATCTGCACCGTCGCGACGTCGCTCGCCCCTTGAGGGTCCGTCGCCGTGACGGTCAAGGTGCGGTTGCCGTTGCTGGCGAACGCCACCGGCACCTCGCAGCCGACGACCGGGAAGTCGGTGTCGCCGGGCACGCTGCTCGTCCACGTCAGGGCGCTGCACGCGAGCACACCGCCGGGTTGGTTGACGTCGGTCGCGGTCCCGCGCAGCACCACCGTCGCGGTGCGGAAGACCTCGGCGAACGGCTCCGGCGCCGTCAGCGTCACCTGGGGCGGGAAGTTCACGACCTCGACCTGGATCGACACCGCCGTGCTCGCACCGTCCGGATCGGTCGCGGTGGCGGTCACGACCCGGTCGCCCAGCGACGCGAAGGTGTGCTCGAGTTGCCACCCGTCGCCCAACGGACCGTCGACGTCGGACGTCCACACGACGGTGCAGCATGGGAACGAATCCTCGACGTCCTGCACGGTGACGCCCAGGTAGGTGGGGACGCCGAAGGGGACCGTGACGCCGACCGCATCGCCGTTGAACTCAATGTAGGGTGGCACGTTGCCGAGGGCGGCCCGGACTGCGGCGAAGGCGTTCACGCGGCGCCCGACTTGGTGGTGGTCGTTGACGTGCGCGGTCGCGAGGAGTATGTCCTCGACATCGCCCGCGCCGAGGCTCGGGTCCGCGGCCCAGACGAGCGCCGCCACGCCAGCGACGAAGGGCGACGAGAAGCTCGTCCCGGACTTCGCCTGCGCCACGTTGCCGGGGGTGGTCGGGTCGGGTCCGAGCCAGAGCGTGTACGGGGCGAAGAGGTCGACCTGCTCGAGACCGTAGTTCGATCCGCTCGCGCGGTCGGTCCCACCGGCGGTCGTGCCACCGACGCAGATCACGCCGGCGTTCTCGCAGGGCGTCACCCAGGTCCGCTCCCAGCAGCCCAAGAACGTCGTGCACCCCTCGGCATCGACGTCCTTGCCGTCGTTGCCGGCCGCCGCGAACAGCAACATGCCGGTCGCGCGGAACGTGGCGGTGGCGATCTCGAACGGGAGCACCGACCAGCCCAAGTACCACGGCACCGGGGCGCTGTAGCTCATGTTGGCGATGCGCGCGCCCAGGAGGCGCGCCTCCCCCAGGGCGGTGATCGAGGTGAAGAAGTCGTACGAGGTGAACACGAGCACGGGTCGTGCCACCGGGCCGCCCGGTCCGGCACCGCCGAAGCCGTCGTCCGCGAGCGCCATCGCCGCGCTCGCCGCCATCTGCCCATGCCACGGGCACTCGGCGCCGCCGCCACACCAGAGCAGGTTCTCGGACCCGATCGCCGAGACGAACGGCACGTTGGAGAACGCACGGTAGTCGCCGGCGAGGTCGCCGCCCGGCTGGAAGCCCATGTCGAGGATCGCGAGGTTCACCCGGTTGCCGAGCTTGTCGGCGAGCTCCAGGGCGCGCCAGGCCTCGCCAACGCCGATGTCGGGGCCGGTGCCGTACCGGTGCGACGGCCATGAGAAGGCGTCGCGACCGTACGCCGAGCCTGCGGTCCCCGTGCCCGACGTCGCCTCGGTGGTGGAACGGTCGGTGAACTGACCGCCACGACCCACCCAGTTGATGCCGACCGCCGCACCGGCGCGCGCCTCGGCGCTGGCGGCCGCGAGCAGGTCGAGGCCGTCCGCGCTCGACACGCGGTGGTCGCCCGTGGCGGTCGGCTCGAGCGCGCGCAGGTCGGCCGCCAAGGCGGCCGGGTCGGCGCCGCTCGCGTCCACGCGGACGAGGTACTGGACGACCATCCCGGTCAAGCCGTACGCGGCCGGGTCGAACGTGGACAGCACGGTGCCGTCCCAGCGCGCGAGGAAGGCGGCGAGCTCGGCCGCGTCGTCGGTGGCGAGCCACAGCTCGTCCGCGACGAAGGTGGCCACCGCGCCGTCGTCGCCGGTGACCGCGGCGAGGGGGCGCGGAGCACCGTCGGCGAAGCCGGGGAGGGCGTCCTCGGGTGGCGCGACGGCCGCGTCGACGGAGAGCGAGACCGGGGCCAGCGGGGCGCCGGGGGCCGCGCAGGCGCCGAGCACCAGGAGGGCGGCGAGGAAGGCGCCGGCCGCGCGAATGGCGCGGCCGGTCGCTGGACGTCGAACGGTCGAACGAGGGTCGATCGAACGCATGGTGTCTCCTGGAGGGGCGCGGTGCTCAGCGGGCGCGGAGCTCGGCGACCTCGGCCGCGAGCGCCTCGATCTGCGCGCGCTGCTCGGTCACCAGCGCGTGCAGCCCTTGGATGGCGGCGAGCGCCACCCCCTGGGCGTCGGCGGTGTTGATGGTGGTGTCGTCACCGCCGAGTCCGAACGCGGCCCGGAAGTCCTGCGCCGTCGGGCCCAGGTGGGGCGTCGCGTCGGCGTCGCCGCGCATCGACCAGGAAGTGACCGGCATGGCGACCAAGCGCTCGAGCACCCATGCGTCGTCGACCGGCGCGAAGTTCTCCTTGAGGTTCGCATCGGACGTGCAGCTCCAGCCCGCGCCGCCCGCGAAGCTGCAGGAACCGCTGCCGCCGGAACCGCCCGTGAAGACCGCCGCCGTGCCGGTCGAGCTGACGCCCAGCACCCCGACACCGGCCGGCGCACATCCACCGACCGCGTACGTGCCGGCGCAGGACGTCGCGCCGAGCGTCCCCACCACCGCGCGGGCGTCGCTCGTGGCCCACATGCCGATGCCGTTCGTGCTGATCGCGCGCACACCCAATCCGTCCACCGCGCAACCGCCGACCGCGTAGACGCCAGGGCACGACGCGGCGCCACCGAGCGTGCCGACCACCGCGCGGGTGTCGCTGGTGGCCCACATGCCGATGCCGGTCGTGCTGACCGCGCGCACGCCCGTTTCAGCGCCGCCGCACCCGCCCACCGCGTACGGGCCGGCGCACGAGCCGTCGCCGATGACGCCCACGAGGGCGCGCGCCGTCGACCGGGCGAGCAGCCCGATCGGCGAGCCCACCGCGGAGAAGTTCTGGATCGACAAGCCCGTGCCGACGTCGCCCGACCAGGACTGGCCCACGTGGTCGTGCTCGTTGCTCGCACCGGCACCGTCGTCGGTCTCGCACACGACCGAGCCGTCCACGCCGATCTCACGGATCGACGTGCCCGCCGCGCACACGCCGGTCACGCGCTCCTGCTTCCCGTCGTCGAGCGCCTGGAGATTCTGGTTCATCTGGTCGGCGGAGATGACGTCGCCCGCCTGGAACACGAACGGGACGCTGACCGCGGCGCCCCAGACGGTGAGCGTGAGCGCGGTCACGGCGAGCAGTTTGAACCGGAGGTCGAGTCGGCGCATCGTGGTGCCTCGCTTTCGTGGGGCGTTCATGGCTGCCACGTGGACGTGCCCCAGACGCCCTGGTCCCAGGTCGCTCCGGCCGCGGGCGGATTGCCGCCGCAGCCGCCGAGCGCCGCCAACAGCAGCAGCCCTACGACGATTCGGGAGATCGTTCGGCAGTGGTCGCTTGGCATCGGTTCCCTCCACGCACGCGTGGGCACCCCATGTCGCGGGGGCATCGGCGTTGCCGGTCACCCTAGGTGGCGACCGCCACACCAGCGCCACACGGTGGCAGCGACCCCGGTCGGGAGACGCTACACTCGGCCCACACGGCACCCGTCCGCCGCCGTCGGAGGCGCGCATGGCCCAGCTCGCGACGCTCGGTGGTCTGACGCTCGACCCACCCGGGTTCGCGCAGGCCAAACCGCTCGTGCTGCTCGCGTACCTGGTCGTCGAGGGACCCCAACCGCGGCGACGTCTGGCCGACCTGTTCTGGCCGGAAGGCCAGGGGCGCAAGAGCCTCTCGATGGCGCTCACCCGCCTTCGCCACGGCGTCGGCGACGTCGTCGCCACCGATGACCGCCGGGTCTGGGCGACTTGCGCAAGCGACGTCGACGAGCTGCTCCGGGCGTTGGACGCCGGCGCGTGGGCTCGGGCCGACGCGCGCTACGTGGGCGCCTTCCTCGACGGCGTCGCGCTCGCCGACGCCAGCGCCGAGATCGAGGAGTGGCTGCTCGCGACCCGCGAGCACTTGGCCGACCGCGTGCGCCACGCGCTGCTCGAGCTCTCCGAGGACGCTGCCCGGGCAGGTCGCTTCACCGAAGCCGGTGCGGCGGCCGAACGGGCGTACCGCCTCGCCGGTGCCGCCCCTGCGGAGCCCGCCGTGCTCGAGCGCCTCCACGCGCTGCTGTGCGCCGGCCGCAGCCGGCACGCGCCGGACGCGCGCCGCGAACTGGCGGAGTACGGCGTCGCCGTCCACCTCACGACCGACGAGGCTCGCGCGCGATGGCGGCGCGAAGCGGTGCCGAGACCACCGACCAACCTCGCGGCGCAGCGCACCTCCTTCATCGGGCGCACCGCGGAGCTCGCGTGGATCGCCGAAGCGCTCGCTCGTCCGGAGGGGCGCCTCGTCACGCTCGTCGGACCTGGCGGCATCGGCAAGTCGCGCCTCGCGCACGAAGCGGCGCGCGCGGTGCTGACCGACGATCGCTACCCGGACGGCGTCTTCGCGGTCGCCGGCAGCGACGCGGCGGCGCTCGCGCACGCCGTGGCGGCGGCGGTCGGGCCGGATGGTTTGGGCCCGGACGCCACCGACGGGGCGCCGGGTGACCCGTGGTCGCGCGCCACGGCGGCGCTCCGGAACGCTCGGGCACTCGTCGTGATCGACGACCTGGACGGCACGCCCGACGCCGCCGAACGCATCGACGCGCTCCTGGCCGGTACGACCGATCTCACCATCGTCGCGACGGCGCGGCGGCGCCTCGGCGTGGACGGCGAACGGGTCGTGGTGGTGCCCGGGCTTCCGGTGCCCGCGGCCGACGAGACCTGGTCCCATGCGCTCGGCAGCGACGGCGTGCGCTTGCTGCTCGAACGGGCGAGCCAAGCCCAGGCCGGGCTCGATCTGGCGCCGCAAGCCCGCGACGTGATCGCCCTGTGCCGCGCCCTCGAGGGGTGGCCGCTCGCGCTGGAGCTGGTCGCCCCCTGGACCCGACTGATGTCGTGCGCGGACCTCGTCGCCCAGCTCGTCGACGACCCGGACTTCATCGCCGCCGACGCCGACGCGGCGCCCGGCCGCCACCGCAGCCTGCGCTCGGTGTTCGAGGCGAGTTGGGGGCTGCTCGACGAGGTGGAGCGGGTCGCCGCCCGTCGCCTCGCGGTCTTCCGGGGCGGTTTCCGCCGTGAAGCCGCCGTGCAGGTGGCCGGAGCCACCTTGGCGACGCTGGCGCGTCTCGTCGACGCCTCGCTCGTCCGCGGCGGCCCCGACGGCCGCTACTCGGTCCACGCGCTCGTCGCCGCCTCGCTCGTCGAGAAGCTCGCGGAGGCCGGCGAGCGGGCGACCGCGACGGCGAGCCACCGGCGCCACTACCTCGGGTGGTTGGCAGCCCAGCGCGAGCGCTTGGGCCAGGGCCATCAGGCCGAGGTGTTCGCGGCTGCCCGCGAGGAGTGGGGCAACGTCGCGGTGATCCTGGAGGACGCCGTCGTGCACCGCGACCTCGCGACGGTCGCTGCGTTCCTCGACCTGCTCGACGTCGCCTTCGAGGCGCGCGGCGCGCTCGCCGAGGGCCTCCACTGGCTCCAGCGGGTCGACGAGGGGCTGGACGACGGGCCCACCGCACGGCTGCGCGCGCGCGTGCGCGTCGAGATCGGTTGGTTCCTGCAGCGCCTCGGCGACGTCGCCGCGGGGCGCGACCGCACCCAGGACGCGCTCGTCCTGCTCGACGCCGTCGCGCCGCCGTCCACCGAGCCAGCGCTGCGCGCCCGTGCGTGGATGAACCTCGCGGTGGCCGAGGGCGCCCTCGGCCACCGCGACCGCGCCCGCCCGCTGCTCGAACGGGCCCTGCACCTCGCTCGGTCGAGCGACGACCGCGGCGTCCTGGCAGCCGTCCTCGGGAGCCTGGGGGTCGACGCCGGCGAGCACGGGCGCGCCGCCGAAGCGACCGCCTTCTTCGAGGAGGCGGTCGAGCTCCACGAGCGCGACGGTCGGGTGCTCGGCGCGATCCGTGAGCTCGGCAACCTCGCCATCGCCTGTGGCGAACAGGACGACTTCGCGCGGTCCGGCGCGCTCTTCGAGCGGAGCCTGGCGCTCGCGCGCTCGATCGGGTTCCGACAGACGCTCCCCTTCACGCTCTCCAACCTGGGCGTGCACCACGAGCGGCTCGGTGACTTGGCGCGCGCCCGCGAACTCAACGTCGAGGCCCGAACCGTCGCGGTCGAGACGGGCCAGCGCCCGATCCTCGTCGGCATCCTGGTCAACCTCGTGTCCGTGCACCGGCGCCTCGGCGAGACCAGCGCCGCAGTCGAGGCATCGAACCAGGCGCTGGCGCTGGCGCGCGACCTCCGCATGGAACCCCTGCAGGCCCAGGCCCTCGAGGCCCGAGCCGAGCTCGCGGCGGCGATCGGCGACCGCGCTTGGGCGGCGCGGCTGACCCAGGCCGTACTGCAGAGCCCGGCGACGCGCTCGTACACGGGCAACGGCGCGGCTGAGGCATGGGCGCGGCTGCGCCCTGTGCTGAGCGCG
>JAGXHO010000144.1 GCA_024636105.1 Trueperaceae bacterium
CCTTCCGCGCGGTCGTGCGGGGGGGCGAGCACCCGGAGCTCTTCGTGCGCGGCGGGGCGCTGCTTCCGGACGGCAGCGACGCGGCGGCTGCCGACGCGGCGCTGGCGGCGCTGCTCGCGCGCCTCGACGCCGACCTAGCCGCGGCGCTCGACCCCCAAGCGCCGGTCCCGGGCTACGAAGCGTGGTGGGAGGGTCGCGGAAGCACCCACGAGCGCGCCGGTTGGCTGGCGCGGTTGTGGAGCGGCGGCCCAGGTCGTCCGCGGGGCGGCAGCGCGTGACCCTCGGCGACGCGGCGTTCGTGGCGGTGTCCGCCTTCCTCCTCGGGCAGGCGCTCGTGCTCGCGCTCAACGTCGCGACCTTCCTGGTCCTCGGCGCCCGCGCGCCCGCGCGGCGCGCCGGCGCGCGACCGCAGGTCTCGCTCCTGGTTCCGGTGCGCGACGAAGCGGTCGTGCTCCCCGAGACGTTGCCCACCTGGCTCGCGCAGGGTGCCGACGAGGTGCTCGTGCTCGACGACGGCTCGGTCGACGCGACGCCGGCGCTGCTGGCGTCCGCGGCCGAGACCGCCGCGACGCTCCGGGTCCTCCGCGGCGCCCCGCTCCCGGCCGGGTGGTCGGGGAAGAACTGGGCGTGCCACCAGCTCGCCGGCGCAGCGCGCGGCGACGTCCTCGTCTTCACCGACGCCGATGTCGCCTGGACCGCCGGGGCGCTCGCGCGGGTCGTGGACGAGCTCGACGCCACCGACGCCGGCCTGCTCACGGTCTGGCCGCGCCAGCGCTGCGAAACGTGGGGCGAGCGCCTCGTGGTCCCGCTCGTCGACCTGCTGCTGCTCGCGAACCTGCCCCATCCGCTCGTGCGGGCGCTGCCGTTCGCGGCGCTCGCGGGCGCCAACGGTCAGCTGATGGCCTGGCGCCGCGCCGCCTACGAGCGCGTCGGCGGGCACGCCGCCCTCCCCGCGGAGGTCCTGGAGGACGTCCGCCTCGCGCAGCGCGCGAAGCGCTTGGGGGTGCCGCTGACGCTGCGCCTCGGCGGGCCGTGGGTGGCGACGCGCATGTACCGCGGCTGGGCGGGCGTGGTCGCCGGCTTCGGCAAGAACGCCCTGGCCGCCGCGGGCGGCGCGCCCGCGGCGCTGCTCGCCGTCTGGGCGGTCAACCTGGCGGCCTATACGGCGCCGTGGGTCGTCGCCTGGACCGAACCGCGCTGGTGGTGGCTCGCGGTGGCCGGCGTCGCCCTGCGCGCGGTCGCCAACGCCAAGAGCGACCGACCGGTCGCCGAGGCGTTGCTCCAGCCGCTGGGGCCGCTCGCGCTCACGGCGGTCGTGGCGCGGGCGCTCGCGCGCCGCGGCGGGTACGTCTGGAAGGGTCGGGCGTACCCGTGACCGCGCCGCGCGTCGCGGTGGTGGGTGCGGGCTTCGCGGGCTTGGCCGCCGCAATCGACCTGGCGCGCTCCGGCGCCGAGGTGGTCCTGCTGGAGCGCGCCGACGACGTCGGGGGGAAGGCGGGGGAGTGGCGCGCCGGTGGCTTCCGCTTCGACGTCGGACCGTCGGTCTTCACGCTCCCCGACGTGGTGGAGGCGCTGTTCCGGGACGCGGGGCGCGAGCGACCCTTCGAGCTCGCGCCGCTCGCGCCGCTGTGCCGCTACCGCTACCCGTCGGGGCGGGTCTGGGACGTGTACACCGATCTCGACCGCACGTTGGAGGGGCTGGACGCGCAGGAAGGGGCGGCGTACCGCCGCGCTCTGGCGGTCGCGCGGCGCTTGTACGAGGACGCGGCCCCCACCTTCGTGCGCGGGCCGACGCCCGGGCTCGCGCGCCTCGCGGCGTACGGCGTGCGCCATGGATGGCGCGCCCACCCCGGCCGCCGGCTCCCCGACCTGTTGGCCGCGGTCGGCGTCCGCGGCGACCTGCTCCCGTTCTTCCTCCGCTTCGCGACGTACTTCGGCGGCGATCCGTATCGCGCGCCGGCGGTGCTGCACAACATCGCATGGGTCGAGCTGGGGCTGGGCGTGACGCTGCCGGTCGGCGGCGTGCACGGCGTGGTGCGCGCGCTTCGTGCGCTGGCGGAGGAGCTCGGCGTCGAGGTGCGCACCGGCGTCGCCGTGGAGGCGCTCGCCGTCCGTAGCGGGCGCGTGCGCGAGGTGGCGACCGATCGCGGTCCGGTCGCCGTGGACGCGGTGGTGGCGGCCGTCGACCGGCGCTGGGCGCTCGCGTGGTTGGGGCGGGCGACGCCGGAGCGCCGCCATCCGAGCCTCTCCGGCACGGTCGCGCTGCTCGGCGTGCGTGGCGCGACCCCTGGGCTCGCGGAGCACACGATCGTGTTCCCATCGGACTACGGCGCCGAGTTCGACGACCTGCGCGCCGGCCGCCACCCGGGCGACCCCACCCTGTACGTCCACGCCTCGTCCAAGAGCGACCCGGCCGACGCGCCCCCGGGCCACGAGAACTGGTTCGTCATGGCCAACGCCCCCGCGCTGCCTCCGGGGGCGTCCGAACGCGCCGCCGACGCCGCGGCGGCGCAGCGCCTGCGCGCCACGCTGGCGGCGCGCGGCTTCGATCCTGCGGGACGGGTGGTGGTGGAGCGCGACCTCGGACCCGCCGACCTCGCGCGCTTCGGCGACCGCGGCGCCATCTACGGGGCGGCGCCCACCACGCTCGCCTCGACGCTCCGTCCCGGGCCCGTGGTGCGCGGCGTGCGCAACCTGCGCTTGGCGGGGGGCACGGTGCACCCGGGGGGCGGCATGCCGCTCGCGTTGCTGTCCGGGCGCAACGCTGCGGCGGCCCTGGCGCGGGAGCTCGGTCTGGACCCGGCGGTGGCCCGCGACCTGGGGTGACGCCCACGCTCGCCGGCGCCGGGCGGCGCTAGACTCGGTGCATGAAGATCTACACGCGCACGGGCGACGACGGCACCACCGGGCTCTTCGGCGGCGGACGGGTGCGCAAGGACGACCTGCGGGTCGAGGCGTACGGGGCGGTCGACGAAGCGAACGCCGCGATCGGCATGGCGCGCGCTCAAGGCCTCGATTCCGACGTCGACAAGCTCCTCGCGCAGGTCCAGCACGCGCTGTTCGACGTGGGCGCCGACCTGGCGACGCCGCCCGAAGCGGAGGCGCGCGCGCATCTGCACCTGGTCGAGGAGGCCGACGTCGAGGCGCTGGAGGCGGCCATCGACCGCTTCGAGGCGGAGCTCGAGCCGCTGAAGCAGTTCATCCTGCCTGCCGGGCACGCCACGAGCGCCGCCCTGCACGTCGCCCGCTCGGTCGTGCGGCGGGCCGAGCGGGCGACGGTCGCGCTGTCGGCGGTCGCGCCCATCGGCACGCCGGTTCCGCGGTACCTCAACCGGCTCTCGGACCTGCTCTTCGTGCTCGGGCGCGCCGCGAACGCGCGCAACGGCGTCAGCGAGACGCGCTTCCACGTGGTCCGGCGCACCCGCGACGCGGACTGACCCCCGGTCAGCCGCCGCGGGTCTCGACCTCGGGGCCCGCCTCCTCGATCCAGGCCCGACCGCGGCCGGTCGGCCGCAGCCCTTCGCCGGCGCGACCGCGCTCGACGAAGCCGCCGTCGAGCGCGTGGCGCACGACCCGTTCGACCTTGGCCGGCCGCCACCCGAGGTGCTCGCGCAGCGCTGGCCGCGTGTTCTCGCGCGCGTCGGCCTCGGCGTCGGCGTGGGTCGCGAGGTGCACCAGCAGCGCGCGCGCGTCGAGGTCGAGGCCGCGCGTCCGCGCCCGCACCAGGTGCGCGACCAACCCGTGCCGCGGCCCCACCAGCAGCGCGCCGCCCACGAGCGCGCCGGCGACGAGCGCCATGGCGGGGGCGATCGCGAGGTCGTACGCGAGCGCGGCCCCGTAGCCACCGATCGCCGCCGCGACGCTGACGAAGAGCCCGATCACGAGCATCGTCCCGACGCGGTTCGCGAGCAGCAGCCCGGCCGCCGGCGGGGCGACGACGAAGGCGACGAACAGCACCGCGCCGACCGCGTCGAACGCGGCGACCGCGGTCAGCGAGGTCGCGGCGAGCAGCGCCGTAGCGACCGCGCCCGGCGCCAGACCGATGGCTGCGGCGAACCCGGGATCGAAGGCCCCGGCCTTGAGCTCTTTCCACAGGGAGGCGACGAGCACCGCGTCCAGCGCGAGCACCACGAGCATGGTGCGCAGCGCCCGCGGCACCTCCAGCCCGAAGAAGGGGGCGACGTCGATCCAGGCGAAGCCGATCTCGCCCACCAGGACGGCGTCGGCGTCGAGGTGCGCGTCGCCGGCGTAGCGACCGGCGAGGAGCACGCCGAGCGCGAAGAGCAGCGGGAACACGAGCCCGATCGCGGCGTCGGATCGAACGCGGCCGGTCGCTTCGAGCGCCCGGGTCCCCGCCACGGTCAGCAGCCCCGCGAGCGCCGCCCCGACCGTGAGGGCCGGGTGGTGGAGGTCGCCCACGACCAGGAAGCCGACGACGATGCCGAAGAGCACCGAGTGCCCGATCGCATCGGTGAGCATCGTGCTCTTGCGAAGCAGCAGGAAGGTGCCGACCACCGTCGCCGCCATCCCGACGACGGCGCCGAGCAGCACGGTGGCGACCGTCGGATCGTCGATCCATCCCTGGAGCGCGCCGATCACGCCGAGCTCCGCACGGTCGCGCTCCGGGCCGCCCGCGCCCGCACTCGACGCCGCGAGCGGGCGACGGCCACGACGACCGAGCCGATGGCTGCAAGCGTGACCACCACCACGACCACGGGTCCGGTGGCCGCGTCGCGGTCGACGGCGCTGACGAGCGCGCCGACGGCGCCGGCGGCGGCGCCGGTGGCCGCCGCGAGGAGCACGAGGGGCGCGAGCCGCACCACCCACGGGCGGGCGGCGATGGCGGGCGCGACGACGAGGGCCGTGATCAGGACGACGCCGACCAGTTGGAGCCCGAGCACGACCGCGACCGCGAGGGCGCCGGTCAGGGCCGCTTCGAGCGCCCGTACCGGAACGCCCACGCTGCGGGCGTACCCCGGGTCGAACGCCACGAGCGCGAGGGCTGGCCACGCAGCCGCCACGCCGGCGGTGAGCACTAGCGCGACGCCGGCCAGCAGCGCCACGTCGCCCGGAAGCAGCGCCGCCGCCTGGCCGAACAGGAAGGTCTGGAGGCCCGCGGCGGCGGCGTCGCCGCGGCTCTGGGCGGCGGTGAGCAGGGCCAGACCGAGCGCGAAGGACACCGAGAGCACGAGCGTCGTCGCGCCATCGGCCCCGAGGCGCGTGTGCCGGGCGAGCACCTGGAGGACCGCCGACCACAGCAGTCCGGAGATCAGGGCGCCAGCGACCAGGACCGGCAGCGCCCGCTCGCCGGAGAGCAGGAAGGCCGCCACGATGCCCGGCAGCGCCGCGTGCGCCAGCACGTCGCCGAGCAGGCTCTGGCGGCGCAGCACGGCGAAGGTGCCGAGGCCGCCGGTCAGCGCCCCCAACAGCGCGGCGCCCACCAACACGGTGCGCGTCGATCCGTCGATCAGGATGGCCCAGAGCTCGCTCACGACCCCGCGACGATCGCCGCGCCCCCGGCCGCGACCACGGCAACCGGTCCGCCGTAGGCGCGCCGCAGCGCCTCGGGTGCGAGCGCCTCGGCCGTGGCTCCGGACGCGATCATCCGGACCTGCACGAGCGCCACCCACTCGAAGCGGTCGGCCACGGTCTGCAGGTCGTGGTGCACGACGAGGACCGTCCGACCCGCGCGCCGCAGCTCGTCGAGCACCTCGAGGACGGCGGCTTCGGTGGGGGCGTCGACGCCGGCCATCGGCTCGTCCATCAGGACCAGCTCCGCCTCTTGCGCGAGCGCCCGCGCGAGGAAGGCGCGCTGCTGCTGCCCGCCGGAGAGCTCGCCGATCTGGCGGTGCGCGAGGTCGACGAGCCCGACCTGCTCGAGCGCGGCGCGGGCGGCCTCGCGGTCGGCGCGGCCAGGGCGGCGCAGCCACCCGAGGCGCGCGTAGCGCCCCATCGTGGCCACGTCGAGGACCGTGGTGGGGAAGTCCCAGTCCACCGCCGCGCGCTGCGGCACGTAGGCGACCCGCTTGCGGACGCGGGCGAAGGGCTCGCCGAACACCCGAACGTGGCCGGCGGCTGGGCGCACGAGCCCCACCACCGCCTTGAGGAGCGTGCTCTTGCCCGCCCCGTTCGGCCCCACGATGGCGCCGAGCACGCCGGTCGGGACGTCGAGATCGACGTCCCAGAGAACCGTGCGCTCCCCGTAGCGCACCGTCAGGTCCTCGACGTGCACCGCGATCCCGGCCGGAGTGTGGTCCGAGGTGGCGCTGCTCATCGCCCGACGATCTCCAGCCCCTCGGGCCAGCGGGCGAGCCATTCGGCGAGCGCGCCCGGGAGGGGGGCCGGGACCCCGCCGAGCGCGGTGGCGATGGTGGCCGCGTTGTGCAGGATCATGCCGACGTACGTCCCCTCGGGCGTTCCGCCGCTTCCGAAGGCGTCGGAGAACAGCTCGCCGCCGAGGGCCACCTCGGACCCGCGGTCGCGGACGGCGACCCGCACCGACGCGATCGTGCGCGGGTTGATCGTCGACTCGACGAACACGGCCGGGACGCCGCGCTCGGCGATCAGGTCGGCGGTGGCGCGGATGTCGCCGAGGCTCGCCTCGGCCACGGTCGAGAGCCCCTGCAGGCCGACGACCTCGAGGCCGTACGCGCGCCCGAAGTACTCAAAGGCGTCGTGGGCGGTGACCAGGACGCGGGCCGGCTCCGGGACGCTCGCGATCGTGGTGGCCGCCCAAGCGTCCAGGTCGACCAGCAGCGCGTCGTAGGCGGCCGCGCGCTCGGCGAGCTGGTCCGCGCAGGCGGCCGGCACCACCTCGGCGAGCGCGGTCGCGATGCGCGCGGCCACCGACCGCCACAGGTCGGGATCCATCCACGCGTGCGGGTCGACGGTGCCCCCGTCGCCGATCCGCCGATCGGCGACCGCGACCGCGTCGTCGCCTACGGCCACGACGCGGGTGCGGCTCGAGAGGCGGGCGAAGACCTCGCCGAGGCGCGCCTCGAGCCCGAGGCCCACGTACAGCACCAGGTCGGCGTCCTGAACGGCGCGCACGTCCGAAGCGGTGGCGCGGTAGCCGTGCGGATCGACGCCGGGACCCATCAGGGTGTCGACGTGGGCGCACGCGCCGGCGAGCTCGGTGGCGACGTCGCCGACCATGCCGACGCTCGCGACGATGCGCGCGGGGGCCTCCTGCGCGTAGGCGGGTGGTGCGGCGGGCCCGAGCGCGCAGAGCAGCGCGACCCCCAAGGTTGCGGTGCGCCGAATCAAAAAGTTAGGCATGACGAAATCTACGGACCAGCGAGGCTGTTGTCAAGCCCATCGCGCCGTCGCGGACGGTTCCGGGGTCGACCCGCCGGGGTCAGCCGGGGGTCGGTCGATGCGCCCGGTCGCGCGCCTGCAGCCGCGCCTCGAGGTCCGCGTGGCCCTCGGACGTGGCCCAGCGGGCGACGTCGGCGAGCATCCGGCGGGGGAGGCCGGGGCCCTCGTAGATCCACCCGGTGTACACCTGCACCAGCGTCGCCCCGGCCTCGAAGCGCGCGATCGCGTCGGCCCCCGACGCGATGCCGCCCGAGGCCACGAGGGGGAGCGCCGTGCGCGCCCGCGCGGCCCGGAGCACGGCGAGCGCCCGGGCGGCCAAGGGGGCCCCCGAGAGCCCGCCGGCTTCACCGGGATCGCGGGTCAAACCCTCACGGGCGATCGTCGTGTTCGCGACCACCAGGCCATCGATGCCGTGCCGCTCGGCGAGCGCGATCGCCTCGGCCAGCGCGTCCTCGCTCAGGTCGGGCGCCACCTTGAGGAGGACGGGCCGGTCGCCGAGCTCGCCGCGCAAGGCCTGGGCCCGCGCGAGCAGTTCGGTCAGCGGTTTCGCCTCCTGGAGGCTGCGCAACCCGGGCGTGTTCGGCGAGCTCACGTTGAGGACGAGGTAGTCGGCGACGGGCCACGCGGCCCGCAGCGCCGCCTCGTAGTCGGCGATCGCGTCCTCGAGCGCGACCGCACGGGTCTTGCCGACGTTCACACCGACGGGCTCGCTGGTCCACCACGGCGCGGCGCGCGCCGCCGCGAGCCGCGCCGCGAGCGCGGCGGCGCCTTCGTTGTTGAACCCCATGCGGTTCACGATCGCGCGGTCCTCGGGAAACCGGAACGCGCGCGGGCGCGGGTTCCCCGGCTGCGCGCGGGTCGTGACCGTACCGAGTTCCGCGGTCCCGAAACCGAGCGCGCCCCAGACCGCGGCGGCTTTGCCGTCCTTGTCGAACCCGGCAGCGAGGCCGAGCGGGTTCGGGAACTCGAGGCCGAAGGCCCGGACCCGCAGGCGCGGGTCGGCGACCCCGTACGCGCTGCGCAGCAGGCGCAGCGCCCCAGGGTGGCGGGCGGCGAAGCTCAGCAGCGCGAACACCCGCTCGTGCGCCACCTCGGGCTCGAGGCGGAACAGGATGCGCTTGAGGAGCGGGTACAGCGCGTCGGTCGCGCGGGCGATCACGCCGGTCGGGTGCGCGCGGGGCGCACTTCGATGCGCGACGGCAGCGTGCGCGCCGGGCTCGAGAGCACGTAGCGCACCGCCTCGGCGACGTCCTCGGGCTGGATCTTCCAGCCGTCGGCGGCGCTCGGTGCGCGGCCACCGAAGGCGGTCGCCACCGAACCGGGCATGATCGTCGAGACGCGGACGCCGCGCTCGCGGAGGTCGAGCATCACCGCGTGGGTGAAGCCGACCAGGCCGAACTTGGCGGCGTTGTAGGCGGCGCCGCCCGCGAACGCGTTGATGCCGGCCAGGGAGCCGATCGTGACGAGCACGCCGCCGCTCGCCTCGAGCGCCGCCGTGCTCGCCTTCACGGTGTGGAAGGCGCCCGTGAGGTTCACGTCGATCACCTCGCGCCACGCCTCGACCGTGAGCTCGTCGACGGCGGCGAAGCGACCGAGGCCGGCGTTGGCGACCACGGCGTCGAGCCGTCCGTAGCGCGCGACCGTGGCGGCGACCGCCGCCTCGAGCGCGCTCAGGTCGCGCACGTCGGCGGCGAGGCCAAGGACGTCGCCGGCATCGGCGCCCGCTTCCTCCGCGATGGCCCGGGCGGCCTCGGCCGATCGCTCGGCGTCGCGACCGGTGAGGACGACCCGCACGCCGGCTCCGGCGAGGTCGAGGGCGATCGCCCGGCCGATGCCGCGCGTTCCGCCGGTGACGAGCGCGACGCGTCCCTCAAGCGGTTCCATGGCGCGAACGTACCACGCGTCCCCCGGCGCTCCCGAGCCGGCGAGGCGGTATCCTGCGGCCGCATGCGTCGCCTCACGCTCATCCGCCACGGCCTCACCGAGTGGAACGTCCAGGGACGCTTCCAAGGCCAGACCGACGTCCCGCTCTCGGACGAAGGGCGCGCTCAGGCACGCGCCCTGGCTGGGTACGTCGCGGCCGTCCAGGGGGTCGACGCGGTCGTCTCCAGCCCGTTGGTCCGGGCCGTCGAGACCGCGCGCATCGCCTTCCCCGACCGGGCGATGACCACCGACGCACGGTTGCGCGAGCTGCACTTCGGCGTGTTCGAGGGCCGAACCCTGACCGAGAACGAGGCCGACGCCGCCTGGCCCGTCTGGATCGCCGATCCGTACGGCTCGGCGACGCCAGGCGGCGAGTCGTATCGGGCCCTTCGCGAGCGCGCGGTCGCGTGGCTCGCCGACGCTCGGGCCACCTACCAGGGCGCCCACGTGGTCGCGGTCACGCACTCTGGGACGATCCAGATGCTGATCGCCGATCTTCTCGGCGTCGAGCGCCCCCGCTGGCGCAAGCGCGTGTACCTGCGGCACACGAGCGTGAGCCACGTGCTCTTCCGCGGGCACGACGCAGTCGTCGAACGCGTCAACGACACCCGGCACCTCGTGGCCGACGGCGAGGACCCGTTCGCCGAATGATGGGCGCCCGCGGCAACGGGCCCCCCATGCGGCAGCCGCTATCCGACGACGCAGGCGTCGGCGCGATCGGTCCGTACGACCCCGATGCGCCGCTGGTCCTGACGCTGCCCGGCTTCCACGGCACCCTCGGTGAACTCGCCCACGCGCTGCGCAGCGAGCGGATCGCCCCGACGGACGTCGATCTGCTCAAAGTGGTGCGGCTCGTGCTGGCGCGCTTCGAGGCGTTCGCCGCGGGCGATCTCGACCGGGCTACCGAGGCGTTGCCGCGCGCGGCCCAGGTGGTCGAGCTCAAGGTACGGATGCTGTTGCCGCGACCGCCGCGGCCGATCGACGACGAGGCCGAGGCCGAAGCCCAGGCCGACGCGCTCGCCGCGGTGGCGGCGCTGGAGGCGCTCGAAGAGGCGATCGTCGAGCTGCGCGAGCGCCGCGAGCAGCGGCGCTCGCTGCTCACGGCCAAGGCGCCGGTCCCCGACTTCCCACGGCCACGGCGCCCGCTCGGCGTGCCGCTGGCGCGGCTGGCCGAGCTCGCGTCCCGCTTGCGGCCCGACGGGTACTTCGACCTGGTGCCGGATCGACTGACGCTCGCGGGCGCGATGGCGCGGCTGTTGGCGGCGGTGCTGCCGGGGCGGCGGCGCACGCTCGACGAGGTGGTCGCCGACCCGTCGTGGTCCACGCGCACGGTGACCTTCGCGGGCGCGCTCGAGCTCGTCCGCGAGGGGCGCCTGCGCGCGCACCAGGACGAGGCGTTCGGCCCGATCGAGCTCGAGGGGCTGGTGGTCGAAGGAGCGGGGGCGCCGGCCCTCACCGACGCCCCCGCGTGACGCGCTCGGTTCGGTCCGTCAGACGACCGCTTCGGACGCCTTCTTCGCTTCGCGCTTGCGGTTGTTGGGGTCGAGGTGGCGCTTGCGCAGCCGCAGGCTCTTGGGCGTGACCTCGAGCAGCTCGTCGTCGGCGATGTACTCCATCGCCTCTTCGAGCGTGAGGCGCTTGGGCGGGACCAGTACGATGTTGTCGTCGCTGCCCGAAGCGCGGACGTTCGTGAGCTTCTTGTTCTTGCAGACGTTCACGTCGAGGTCGCCGCCGCGGTTGTTGGCCCCGAGGATCATGCCCACGTAGACCTCGATGCCGGGGTCGACGAAGAAGGTGCCGCGGTCCTGCAGCTTCCAGATGGAGTACGCGAAGGCTTCGCCCGGCTCCATCGCCACCAGCGAGCCGGTCTGGCGGGTCTTGAGGTCGCCGACGTGCGGCTCGTAGCCATCGAAGATGTGGCTCAGGAGCCCTTCGCCCGCGGTCATCGAGAGGAAGCCGTTGCGGTACCCGAAGAGCCCGCGGGCGGGGATCGAGAAGGTCAGCCGCGCGCGGGTCTCGCCCTGTTCCATGTCGACGAGCTGGCCACGGCGCGCCGAGAGCGATTCCATCACGGCGCCCATGGCGTCGATCGGCACGTCGGCGACGACCTTCTCGAACGGCTCGCTCAGCACGCCGTCGACGGTCTTGAGGATGACCTCGGGGCGCGAGACGGAGAACTCGTAGCCGTCGCGGCGCATCTCCTCGATGAGGATGCCCAGGTGCAGCTCGCCGCGGCCCGACACGCGGTACGACTCGCCGCCCAGCTCCTCGACGCGCAGCGCGACGTTCGTCAGCAGTTCGCGCTGGAGCCGGTCGGCGATGTGGCGGCTGGTGACGTACTTACCCTCGCGCCCCGCGAACGGGCTCGTGTTGGGGCTGAAGGTGACCGCCACGGTGGGCTCGTCGACGCCGTGGAAGGGGAGCGCCTCGATGCCGGAGGGGTCGCAGATGGTGTCGCCGATCTGTACCTCTTCGAGGCCCGAGATCGCGACGATGTCGCCGGCTTCGATCGATTCCGCCTCGACGCGGTGGAGCCCGAGGTGGGTGTAGACCTTGGTCAGGCGCCCGCGCACCTCGCGGCCGTCGCGGGTGATGCGGACGACGGAGTCGCCCATCTTGGCCTGACCGCGGCGCACGCGGCCGAGCGCCACGCGGCCGAGGTAGTCCGAGTAGTCGAGGTTGGCGACCTGCATCTGGAAGGGCGCGTCGAGGTCGCCGTCCGCGACCGGCACGTGCTGGAGGATGGTCTCGAACAGCGGCGCGAAGTCCTCGCTCTGCGGCTCGCCCTCGCGCCAGGCCTTACCCTCGCGGGCGATGGCGAACAGAACCGGGAAGTCGAGCTGCTCGTCGGTGGCGCCCAGCTCGACCATCAGGTCGAAGGTCAGGCCCGTGACCACGCTCGGGCGCGCGTCCTTGCGGTCGATCTTGTTGACCACGAGGATCGGCCGCAGGCCTTCCGCCAACGCTTTCTTGAGCACGAAGCGGGTCTGCGGCATCGGGCCTTCGGCCGCGTCCACGAGGAGCAGGCACGCATCGACCATGCCGAGCGCGCGCTCGACCTCGCCGCCGAAGTCGGCGTGGCCGGGCGTGTCGACGATGTTGATGCGCTCGCCGTGCCAGACGACGGCGGTGTTCTTCGCCAGGATCGTGATGCCGCGCTCGCGCTCGAGCGCGCGGCTGTCCATCACGCGCTCCTCGACCTGCTGGTTCTCGCGGAAGGTGTTCGACTGACGCAGCAGTCCGTCGACGAGGGTGGTCTTGCCGTGGTCGACGTGGGCGATGATGGCGACGTTGCGGTACTTCATGCGGAGCCTCTCGGGGCGGCGGTGCGCGCACGGAGGATCGGCGGGCCTCCGCGAGGAGGGCCGGAAAGCGCGCGGCGCGGCAAGGGGGAAGGCGGCGAACGGGCCCGCCGGAGTGGCGGCGTCGCGACCGTCCACCATGTTAGCAGACCTCGGCCGCTCCGTGGGCGTTCGGCGCCGGCGGACGCCCCGCAGCCGGGCGACACGCGGTGCGGACCGTCGCCGTTAGCCTCATGCGGATGGACGCCCCTCTGCTCGTCTACACCACGGCCTTCTGCGGCGATTGCGTCGCAACCAAACGCGCGCTCGACGCGCGCGGCATCGGCTACCGCGAGGTGGCGCTCGAGACGGATCCCGAGGCCGTCGCCCACGTCGAAGCGTTGAACGACGGCCGCCGCAGCGTGCCCACCCTCGTCCACGGCCCCGTGGCGGCGAGCCTGTCGCGCTTCACGCCGGCCAAGCTCGACGCCTTCCTCGCGGCGGCGGGGCTCGACTGATCGAGTCCCGGCGGTGTGGGGCGCGACCGCTTCGGGTCGGGGCGCCCGGAGGCGCAGAGAGCCCCGTGGTAGCATCCTGCGCCATGCGCGAAGCCGCCTCCGAGCCTCCCCACGCCGTCCCCGCGACCGCCGTCCCCGCGACCTCGGTCGCGCCACCGATCGGTGAGGGCGACCCGCGCAAGGGGGCCGAGGTCCGCGCGATGTTCGACGCGATCGCGCCGCGCTACGACCTGCTCAACGCGGTGCTCAGCCTCGGCATCGACCGGGGTTGGCGCCGCCAAGCGGTCGCGGTCGCGCTCGAGAAGCGGCCGGCCGACGTGCTCGACGTCGCCACCGGTACCGCCGACCTGGCCATCGCGCTGCGGCGCGCGGGACCGAACGCGCGCGTCGTCGGCGTCGACTTCGCCGAAGCGATGCTCGACGTCGGCCGCGCCAAGGCGGCCCGTCAGGGCGTCGACGTCGCGCTCGAGCTGGGGGACGGCACGGCGCTGCCGTACGGTGACGCAGCGTTCGACGCGGTGACCATCGCGTACGGGCTGCGCAACTTCGCCGAGGTCGACGCGGGCCTCCGCGAGTTCCGGCGCGTCCTCCGACCGGGCGGCCGCCTGGTGGTGCTCGAGTTCCCGCCGCCGCCGCGCGGGGCGTTCGGGCGCCTGTTCCGCTTCTACTTCCTGCGCGTCGTGCCGCTGCTCGGCGGCCTGATCTCCGGTCGCCGCAGCGCCTACGCGTACCTGCCGGCCAGCGTGCTCGCCTTCCCGAACCCAGAGGCGCTCGCGGAGCGCCTGCGGGACGCCGGCTTCCAGAACGTGAGCTTCCGCCTCCAGACCTTCGGGGTCTCGGCGCTCCACCAGGGGGACGTCCCGTGAACCTAGATCCGAACCGCATGCAGCCGGGCGTCGTCGTCAACACCGACGCCGCGCTCGTCGATCCCGATTGGGACGTCTTCGCCGCCGAGCACGAGCGGCGCTTCGGGTTGGCGATCTCGCACCTCAAGAGCCTGGTCAAGGGGCGCAGCTTCGACAACGAGGTCATGAAGGTACGCGTCGGCGCCGGCGGCTTCTACGTGCAGTCGAGGCGCTTCCCCGCGGCCTTCTACGGCGACACCCAGGCGCCGAAGGTGCGCTACGTCGACGACGGCGAGGCGGAGGAGGTGGCCTGGGAGGCCGCCGCCCACTACCGCGCCGGCGAGGCGCGCTCGCTGACGTGCATCTACGGCGACGACGACCCGCCGGACGTGTTCTTCGGCTATCGGATGGCGGGTCCGCGGCGCTACGAGCTCGGCCACCTGCGGATGCGCACGCCGCTGCATCTTCGCGTGCTGCTCGAGGCGAGCGCCCCGCTCGACCTGCTCCCCGACGGGCACGGCGTGGTCGTGCTCCAGAAGCTCGCGGACGGCCGCACGGTCCTCCTCACCGCGCCCGGACGGCGACCGCCGTTCGACGGCACGCTCGAACCGATCGGCTGACCCGGACGACCTTGGGGCGCGCGTGATCCAGGTCGTCGGTGGCGGCGCGGCGGGCTGCGAGGCGGCGTGGGCGCTCGCGCGCCGCGGCGTCCCGTGCCGCCTCGTCACGACCACCCTCGACGCCTTGTACGCGCTCCCGGCCGACGCGTGGCCCGGCACGCCACCGGCCGATACCCTCTGGGCCTCGGTCGCCCGCGAAGCTGCGGACGCGTCCGGCTCCGGCACGCGGGCGGCCGCGCTGCGGCGCGCGGTGAAGCGCGAGCTCGAGCGCATGCCCGACTTGCTCGTGCTGCAGTCGAACGTCGTCGCGTTGTGGCGGGAGGGGGGCGCCGTGGTCGGGGTGCGGACGTGGGAGGGTCCGTCCCACCGCGCGGACGAGACCGTGCTGGCCGTGGGGACCTTCCTCGGCCCGCGGTTGACGGTGGGGACCGCCGAGGAGCGGGCAGGACGCCTGGGGGAGATGGCCTACGACGACCTGCGCGACGACCTGGCCGCCCACGGGGTGCGCTTCGTGCGGCGGACCCTGTCGGTTCGGGGCGACGGCGTGACGCCCGCCCATGCGGTCGCGTTCGATCAGGTCGATCCGGAGGGGACCACGCAAGGCATCGGGGCCGCGCACGGCGCGATCGGCATCCGCCGCTGGCCCGACGTGGGCGGCGCCTGGCTGCTCGGCGCGTGCGCCGACCCGGTCGGCGTCGAGGAGGCGGCGGCGGCGGGTCGCGACCTGGGCGCGCACCTCGCGGGGGCGTGAGCGCGCGGCCGGCGTCCGCGGATCAGCTCCGGTGCCGCACCGACGCGTCCGTGTCGTCGCGCGGGCGCACGTACACGGCCATCTTGCGGAGCTCGCTCGGGACGGCCCAGAGCACCTTCGCCCCGCTGGGGGTCGTGGCGAGCAGCCGGAAGCGCGTCGGTGGGTCGCCCTCGATGCTCGACACCACGTACCGCACGTCGTCCACGAGCACCTCTTCGCCGACGGTGAAGTTCATGCCCCATCGTAGCCGACGTGGGGTCGGCCAGGGCGCGCCGTCCTGGCTTCAGACCGCGCCCATGGCGGCGAGCAGCGCGAGGGTCGCGACGCTGCCCGGCACCAGGAAGACGACGAGCGCGTAGATGAGCACGGTCCGGACCCGGTTGCGGGCGGCGAAGGCGGCCAGCGCCGCGCCGATGAGCCCGAGGTGCCAGATCGGGAACGCGAGGACCGCCACCGACGCCGCGAGGGCGGGGAAGAGCGCCACGACCGGGAGCACCGCCAGCGCCAGCGCCCCTGCCGGCGCCCACGACCACCCGACGACCTCCCACGCCCGGCCGCCCAAACCACCGGGACCGAGCAGCATCAAGCCTCCGAGCGTGCTGACGAGCACGACCATCGGACCGATCGCCACGGCCGCCAGCCCGAGGACCACGACGTAGCCCTCGGAACCGGTGGCGCGCACGAACGCGAGCGCCGCGACGGCCAGCGCTGCGAGCCACGAAGCCAACGCCGTCGCCACGGCCGGCAGCGGACGTGCGTGGGGGTGGTCGGCGCGGTCCGCGAAGAAGCCGAGCGGCGCCGAGCAGGCCCACCACCCGTCCTGGAGCCACGCGAGGACCGGTGGGAGCCGTCGCCCGCGCGGCGGGGCGTCCGCGTCGCCGGTCACGGCGCAGCGCCCGACGCGCCCGGCTCCGGGACGAACAGGTCGGCGGGGATGGGTGGGACCAAGCCGATCGCGTGGGCTTCGTGCAGCAGCCGGCGCACGGCCGCTTCCCCGTCGGCGCCCACGTCGCGCGACCAGCGGTTGACGTAGAGCTCGATGTGGGCGCGGCGCACGTCGGGGCTCAGCTCCTGGGCGTGCGCGGCGACGTAGGGATCGCTGGCCGCAGGGTCTTCGAACGCAGCCGCCACGGAGGCCGCGACCGCACGACCCACCTCGCGGGCGACGCCCGCGCCCAGCGCCTTGCGCACGGCGATGCCGCCGAGCGGCAGCAGCCCTCCGGTGCGCTTCTCCCACCAGGCCCCGAGGTCGGCGAGCGCCACCAGGCCGTGCTCCCGGTAGGTGAAGCGGCTCTCGTGGATGATGAGCCCGGCGTCGACCTCACCCGCCGCCACCGCCGGCATGATCCGGTCGTAGCGCAACTCGACTTCGTCGACGCCCTCCGGCGCGAAGAGCCGCAGGAGCAGCTTCGCGGTCGTGGTGCCGCCCGGCACGGCCACCCGCGCGCTGCGCAGGTCGATGCCGGCCGTTCGCGCCACGATCAGCGGCCCGACGCCGTGGCCGAGCGCGCCGCCCGCGCGCAGCATCCACCAGTCGCGGGTGAGGTGGCCCACG
>JAGXHO010000145.1 GCA_024636105.1 Trueperaceae bacterium
CCCTCGTCGCGCGCGAAGGCGGCGAGCGCGAGGTCGATGCGGGCGGCGGCCACGAGGTGGTCCCACGGCGCCTCGAGCGGCTCCGCGGCGCGCCACGCCTCCGCATGGCGCTCCGCCTCGTCGGCGTCGATCGCCGCGACGCGGGCGAACAGGTCGGCGAGCGGTCGCTCGACCACGGTGGCGCTGCCCGGCAGGTTCGGCAGCTCGAGTCCGTAGAAGGCCGGCGCCGTGCCGCCGATCGCCAGGACGCGGGTCGTGGCGAAGGCACGCGCGCCGCGCTCGACGCGCAGGAGCGTGGCGAGCCGGTCGCGGGCGAGCGCTTCGGCCGGGTCGCCGTAGCACCAGGCGACCGGGCCGCGGGCGCCACCGCGAGGCCCCTCGGCGAAGGAGAGCGTCATGTTGAGGCCGCAAAGGCTGTTGAGCGGCAGCGGTCCTCGGACGCCGTCGGGGCCGCCTGTGCGCGCGCCGGCCCGCTCGGGCACCGCCCACACGACGACGCGCGGCGCGGCCGCGAGCAGCGGCGCGAGCAGGTCGCCGGTCGCGAACGTGGCGTGCTGGACGACGAGCAGGTCGAGGTCGGCGGCCGCGAGCCGGCGACCGGCCTGCGCCGCCTCGGTTGCGTCGCGCACGGCGCCTTCGTCGGCGGCCAGGACACCCCCCTGGGCGGCGACGAGCTCGGCCACCGCGTCGACCGATCGGTTCGCCACGGCCGCGCCGTCGCCCTTGAAGGCGGCGCGCACCACGGCCACGAAGCCGACGCGCAGCGGCGTCACCGGTGGACCGCGCACGCCGCCCGCGGGGTGGGTGCGTTCAGGACGACGGCGACGGCGGTGCGGCGCATGATGCCTCCAGGGAGTTCGAAGGGCTCGGACGTGGGGCGTCGTGGAGCGACCGCGCCCGCGAACGGCGCGATGCTCTAGCGGTGCCACCCGCGACGCGTGCGTGCATCCAACCGGCCGGTCCTTCGCGTTCGGGCGGGGATACGCTACCACGGCGCCGCCGGGCGGAAGCCCGATGGACGCCGTGGGCGACGCCTCAAAAGCCCTCTGCTCCGCCTTCGTCCACGGCTTCGGCGAACGCAACGCGGCCTTCGCGCGCACCCTTGGCGTGGTACATCGCGCGGTCGGCCGCCCGCAGGAGCGCCTCGGGGTCGTCGCCATGGGCGGGGAAGAGCGCGACGCCGACGCTCGCGTGCGCTTCGACCGTCGTAGCCCCGAGGTCGAAGGGCTTGGCGAACGCGGCCGCGATCCGCTCCGCGACCGTGCGGGCGTGGTGCTCGTCCTGCAGCTCGCGCAGGGCCAGCGTGAACTCGTCGCCGCCCAGACGCGCGACCACGTCGCCCTCGCGCACCGCCGCCCGCAGCCGCGCCGCCACTTCCTGCAGGAGCACGTCGCCGGCCTGGTGGCCGTGCGTGTCGTTGACGGCCTTGAAGTCGTCGAGGTCCACGAAGCCGACGGCAACGAGCTCGCCGGTCCGCTTGGCCTGCAACAGGAGTCGTTGGACGACGTCGTCGAACGAGCGTCGGTTGGGGAGCCCCGTGAGCGGGTCGTTGAGCGCCTGCTCCGCCAACAGCGCCTCCAGGCGCTTGCGCTCGGTCACGTCGCGGAGGGTGCCCTGGGAACCCAGGTGGGTCCCGTCCGCGTCCCGACGTGGCCGCACGATCAGTTCGAACCAGCGGTCCGTGCCGTCGGCGGCGTGCAGGCGCGCCTCGGTCCGGACGTGCCCGGCGCCCTCTCGGAACTCCGCGCCCAAGAGCGCCGCGACCGCGGCGACGTCGTCCGGGTGGACGAGGGAGAGCGGGTCGCGGCCGATCAGGTGCTCCGGGTCGTACCCGAGCCCTTCGCGGTACGACGGCGAGGCGTACGTGATGCGCCCTCGAGCGTCGGTGGCGTACACGAGGTCGACGAGGTTGGCGGCGAGCAGCCGGAGTTCGTGCTCGCGCGCGGCGAGCGCGTCGGCGGCTTGCGCCAGAGCCCGACGCTGGTGGCGCAAAGCGCGCGTCATGCCGTCGAAGGCAGCCGCGAGCGTGCGGAGTTCGCCCCGGCGCGCAGCCGGCGCCACGCGGCTGGTCAGGTCGCCGTCGGCGACGCGCTGCATGGCCTGCTCGAGCACGTGGATCGGCCGGAAGACGAGGCGCGAGAGCGCGAGCGAGGCGACCGCGAACAGACCGCCGAGCAGCACGATCGTCAGCGCGGCCGCGCGTCCCAGGTTGGGCCGAGCGCCGGAGGACAGAGCGTCCGTCGGCACGGCGAGCACGAGGGTGGTGCCATCGTCCGCGGTCAGGACGGGTGCGGCGGCCAAGACGAGCGACCGACCGGCCTCGTCCTCCCCGTGCGCGGTCGCGACGGTGGCGCGCCCCGAGGAGCGCACGCCGGACACGTCGAGCTCGAACGGCGTCCCGACGCCGGCGCCGTCCGGAGCGGCGAACACGACGCGCCCCGACGGGTCGACGATCGTCAGCCGCGCGCCGCTGGGCATGCCTGCCGCAGCGAGCCGATCGGCCAGGGCGTCGACGTCGATCGCGGCCGCCAGCACGCGCGTGCCGGACGCCTCGTCGACGCGGCGCGCGACCAGCATGACCTGGACCCCGTGGCGCGGCGATTCGAAGGCCGCGGAGACGACCGCCCCGTCGGCCGTGAGGGCCCGCTGGAACCACGGCTGGGTGTCGGCGTCGAGCGCGGCGTCGGCGCCGTCGCTGTGGCAGATCGTGGTCCCGGATCCGTCGAACACGACCATCGATACCAAGAGCGGGTCGCTGGCCGCCCGTCGCGCGGCGGCCGACGCGCAGTCCGCGGCGGAGATCGGGCTCGCCTCGAGGCGGCCGGCCAGCGTGTCGATCTGGACGGACGCGCGGCGGAACGCACCGAGCTCGGTGGCGACGAGGTCGCGCACCCAGAGCTCGGCGCGCAGGAGCTCGAGGGAGCGATCGAGTTCGAGCTCGCGCCGCTCGTAGGTGACGGCGAACCCCACGAAGAGCAGCGCGGCGAGACCCAGCAACGTGTAGATCCTGCCCGCGAGCGTGGTCCATCCGCGGGTCCACCACGGCGCCGGACGCGGCGCGGGGTGCACCTCGACGGTCGCGTAGGGGTCGGGTCCAGCCCGGTCATGCATCGGAGGCCGCGATCCCTTTGGCGAGGCGTTCGTTGCCGGTGGTCGCGGCTGACGTCACGGCGAACACGATCGCGACGACGCCGCGCACGCCGTGGTGCAGGGGTCGGCCCGAACCGGAGCGCTCGGATGCCGTGCCTTCGCGGGTCGGCCCTCCGGGTTTCGGTGCGTTCATGATCCCCGCATGATACGTCCCCTGTCGCGGCAGGCTGCGGCCCACCTTGGCGCGCGTCCCGTCACGACCAGTCGTCGAGGCTGCCGCGGAGCTTGCGCCGATCCGAGCGGGCGTAGCGCCGCGCCATGTCGAGCGTGGCGTGGCGGAGGTGGTCCTGGACCTGGCCGAGATCGCCGGTCTGGCGGTAGAGCTTGGTCCCCGCCGCGTGCCGCAGCGCGTGCACCCCCTTGAAGCGGACCTCGGCGTGCAGACACAGCGTGCGCAGGCGGCGGTACACGCCGTACTGCGAGCGCAGCGTCAGCACGAACGGGTCGGACGGTGCCTCGGCGAGCCGCTGGCGCCGCCAGGCCTCGAGCTCGGCGGTGAGCCGCGGCGTCAGCTGCACCAGCGCGGTCTTGTTGCCCTTGCCCCCCTTGACGAGGAGCTCCCTGGAGCCCACGTCCACCCGCACCCAACGCAGCGCCAGCATCTCGCTCACGCGCAGCCCGGCGTGGGCGCCGAGCAACACCAGCACCCGGTCCTCGGGATCGTCGGCCCGGCCGAGCAACTCGATCAGCTCGAACTCCGTGTAGACCTTGAGGCCGGCGACGTCCTCCTCGCGGTCGACGTCGCGGCCGGTGCGCACGTCGCGGAAGGGGTCCGCGTCGGTGGCGCCCGCCCAACGCAGGGCCGCGTAGAGCGCGCGCGCGGCGGCGAGCCTCAGTTCGACGGTGGCGGGGGCGAGCGGCCCCTTCTTCGGCTTCCGGCCTCGCTTGCCGCTCTCCGCCTCGGCATGGACGGGCTCGCGGTCGCCGGCCCGCAGCCGCTGCACGTACAGCGGGCCGGCATCGCGCGCGGGGCGCAACAGCGCCTCCCCGGACCAGAGGGTCAGCAGCTCCTCGACCCCACGCTTGTAGGCGCGCCGGGTGTGCACCGAGGTCCCGACCCCCGAGGCGCCGTGCAGCGTCAGGTGCGCTTCGACCAGGCGCCAGAGCTTCTCCAGGTCGCGTTCGCCCGCCGCTTCGACCGCGAAGCGCTTCAGGGCGGCCTCGCCCCAGCGATGCAGCTGTTCGGTGCGGGCGAGCGGGTCGGAGCCATCGCGACGGGCGAGCGTCATGCGGGTTATCAAACCGCGACGGTGCCGCGCCGCGTGTGGGATGCGCCACCCGCTGTCGCGCCGGGCCGCACCCAAGCCCTAAGCTCGCCCCATGGAGCCGCCCCTCGCCGAAGTCCGACCGCTCGTCGCCGCGTCCGCTGCGGCGGTGGCCGATGAGGTGGTCGCCGTGTACGCGGCGGCCTTCTCCGGACCGCCCTACGAGGAGGGGAGCGCTGCGCGATCGCGCTTCGCACCGCGATGGAACGCCCACGCTGCGGCCCCCGGGTGGCGCGGGATGGGCGCCTGGGTGGACGGAGCGCTCGTGGGGTTCGCGTACGGCCACGCCGCGTGCCCCGGGTTCCCGTGGGTGGACGCGGTCCTGGCTCGGCTCGCCCCGTCGACGCAGGCGAAGTGGTGCGCCGACGCCTTCTTGTTGTGCGAACTCGCGGTCGCACCTGCGCACCGGGGTCTCGGGATCGGAAGCGCTCTGCACGATGCCGTGATCGACGGTGCACCCCACGGGACGGCGTTGCTCACGACGCTCGACGATCCGTCCACCACCGGCGCGCTCCTATACGCGCGCCGCGGTTGGCGCCGGTTGGGCGTGCCGTACGTCGCTGCCGGGTACCCGCACCGCTACGTGGTGATGGGCGTCCGACTCGACAGGTGCGCATGACGGTTCGAGCGTAGTAACGCTGTGATAGGATGCGTACATGGACTCTGACCGGCCCGCACCGTACCGCGACGCCAAACGAGCAGGGCGCGATGCGGTCGCCGATCGCCTGCTCGAACTCGCGGACGCGCGCCTCGCCAGCGAGGGCCCCGGCGGCCTGTCGATGCGGCGGCTCGCGAACGCCGCCGGGTGCTCGACCATGGTGTTCTACACGGCCTTCGGCGACAAGGCCGGCTTGATCGAGGCGCTGGCCGCGCGCGAGGTCGATCGCTGGATCGACGCCGCGCTCACGCACGCCGACCCCGATCCGGTCGCCTGGCTGGACGCCACCGGCCGGGCCCTGTTGACCCTCGCCGCGGAGCGCCCGCACCACCGCGACCTCGTCCTCACGCCGCCGGCGGTCCTCGGCCTCGGTGCGGCCGTCCGAACCGCGGTCGGCGCCGCATGGGCGGCGACCGTGCCCGGGTCGACTGGGGCGGACGTGGCCGCCGCCGTGTGGTCGGCGTGGCGGGGGGCGCTGGCGGCGAGCGACGAGGGGGCCGACGCGACCGAGGTCCACGCGGGGGTGGTGCGGCTGTGGTCGGCGACCCTGGCCCGGGCCACGGCCACCGCCGGCAACGACGTCGTACCGTGAGGCGTCCGTCCGCGGAGATGCGAACAGGGAACGATGAGGAGGTCCCGTGAGCGAGTCCCACGACCCGTACGCCGTTACGCCCCGCACGGTCGTCGTGCCGACGCCGACCGAGGCGATCGAACAGCGCTTGGAGTACGACGACTTCTTCCTCGACGTGGACCTGGGCGACGCCGCGATGGCCGATCTGGGCCACCGCCTGGCGTCCGTCCGCTTCCCGCCCGGGTGGCCGGGTGAGGCGCTCGACGGCTTCGAGGCGTGGGCGGCGGGCCGTCGGTCGGGCGCGACCGAGGGGTGGGCGGCTACCGTGGTCGATCGCGGCGCCCTCGAGGCGATCGGGCAGGTGGGGTGCGTGGCCCCGCCGGACGGCGACGGCGCCGTCGAGATCCGGTACGCCACGAACGCCGACCAGCGCGACCGCGGGGTGGCCACGGAGGCCGGCGGTGCGTTCGTCGACTGGCTCCTCGCGCGCCCCGACGTGCACGCGGTCGTGGCCGAGTGCCGCGTCGACAACGCGGCGTCCGTGCGGGTGATCGAGAAGCTCGGCTTCGCGCTCGTCGACGAGCGCGAGGACGAGGAAGGGCGCGTCCTGCGGTGGGTCAAGCGACGTTCCTGACGCCTCGGGCGCGTCAGAGGTGGCGCAGGAACGCTTCGGGGCCGTCCAGGAACGCCCGCAGCGTGCGGACGTGGTCGAGGTCGTCGAACTCGGTCTCGTGGACGTCGTCGTCCGTGAGCTCGTAGCGGCGCGCACCCGGGTAGGCCATGAGGATGGGGGCGTGGGTGGCGATCACGAACTGCGCGCCCCGCTGCACCGCACCTTTGAGCAGCGACAGGAACGCGAGCTGCCGCACCGGCGATAGCGCCGCCTCCGGCTCGTCCAGCACGTACAGCCCCGGTCCCGTCAGGCGCCCATCGAAGAAGGCGAGGAAGGACTCGCCGTGGGAGCGGGTATCGAGGTCGCCTCCGTAGCGACCATCGAGCGCGCCGGCCGAACCGACGTAGGGCGCCAACCGCCGGGCGCGTTCGAGCTCGGGGAGGTCGGGCGTCGCGCGGGCGACGCGCGCGGCTTCGGCCAGCAGCTCCGCCTTCTCGCGTCGGATGCGCTGGGCGTAGCCGAAGTAGTCCTCGGCGCGCAGGAAGAGTCCCCGGCGGCTGCGCGCGGACCACTCGAGCCGCAGCGCGTCGGCGAGCGGGCGCACGGCGTCGAGCGTGGCGTCGAGCGCGAGGTCGCGGGCGCCCGCGGCCGGAAGCTCGGCGGCGAGCGCGAGCGCTTCCAGCACGGTGCTCTTGCCCGATCCGTTCTCGCCCGCGAGCACCGTCACCCCGGGGTCGAGGGGCAAGCGTCGGCCGGGGCCCAACCAGGGAAGGTCGAACGGGTACGCGGAACCGCGGGGCGGTAGGCCGACGGCGAGGAGCGGCATGCGCCCATCGTGCCCCGGGCGCGCGCTGGACGTTCGCGAACGACGGTTGCGACCGTTTCGCCGCGCTCAGGTCGAGGCGATCCACACGAGGACCGCCGCGCCGGCGTGCACGAGCCCGTGCACGAGGGCCAGCCGCAGGACCCAGCGCGGTCGCCATGCGAGCAGCCCGACGACGACGAGGCCGTAGGGCACCCACATCAGCGCCCGCCACTGGACGAAGGTCCACGCCGGCAAGAAGGGGAGGGCGGCGTGCTGCAACCCCAACGCCAAGCCGATCCCGAGCGTCGCGAGGGCACCGCCGCGCGCCCGCGCCCGCGCGTACGCGTAGGTCGGCAGGTCGACGACCGCCATGGACAGGGGGTAGGCGAGCAGGGTGGCGATGGCCGCCCACGTCGGTAGGGGGCTCGCGAGGACGTCGAGGCCGACGCCGACGTCGCCCCACACGGCGACGCCCCATGCCCACGGCGCCGCGAGCGCGGCCACGGCCACGAGCGGCAGGGCGAGCGCGAAGCCCGCGGTGTCGCGCGGCCCTCGTCCGTCACGGAGGAGGCGCCCCAGCGGCACTCCCTCGGCGGTGGCGCGCGCACGAAGCAGAAGGAGGCCGGCGACGTTCGCGACGGTCGCTGCGAGCGGCCACCACGCGGCCGACGCCCACCAGGGTTCGGCGGTGCCGCCGAGCGCCAGGATGCCGGCGATGGTCGCCTGAGCCGCGAGGAAAGCGATGGGGCGCGCCGCGACCAGCGCCCACGCCCAACGGTGCGCGGCTCGGCCGCCATGGGCGTCGTCGGTGCGTACGTGGGTCATGCCGTGGAGTGTACGCAGCGGCCGGCGCCCGTGAGCGTCGTCCGGCACGCACAGGTGACGTCTCTCATTCGCGGGTTCAGGTGGCGACGTAGCCTGCTTCGTGCTCCGCCGACGCGCGTTCCTCCTCACCCTGGTCCTGTTCGTTGGCGCGCCTGCGTTCGCCGCCGACCCGACGTGCACGGCGTTGGTCGCCGCGTTGCCCGCATCGCTCGAAGCGGCGCTCGAGGTCGAGGTCGCGGTGGCCGTGGAGCAGGGTGGACGCGAGGTCGCGTACGAGCGCTCGCTCGTCCGCCGCGAGCCCGACGGCAGTACCTCGACGACCGTGCTGGAGCGCCGTGGGTTGCGGCGTCCCGATGCCGCTGGCGGTGGTGGCGACGGGGACGGGGATGCCTTCGCGCTGCCGTGCGACGACCACGACCTCGAGTACGAGGGTGGCGTCGCGCATCTGACGCTCCGCGACCCCGATCCCGACGCGCCCGTCGCGGTCTGGTCGTTGCGGTTCGAACAGATCGACGGCACCTGGCGGCCGACGGAGTTGATCGCCCCGTTCGAAGTGCGCGTGCTCTTCGTACCGGTGCGCGGGCGCTTCCTGACGACGTTCGAAGCATGGCGGTTCTGATCGTGCGCCGCTGAGCTTCGCGCGCGGTTCGGTCGTTCGCGACGAGAAGTACATCTCTGGGCGTCGCGCCCGTCCGTGCGATACTCCTCCATGACGTCGAGCCGACCGGCCGGGGTGGTGCGATCGTGTTCCAGGCGTTACTGAACAACGCGGCCCTCCTGCTGACGCTGGTCGTCGTGTTCGACCAGACGCTCGGCCGGTCGCGGCCCCGAGGTCTTGTCCAGATGGTCGCCCTCGGCGCTGCGCTCGGGGCGATCGTCGTCGGCGTGATGCTGGTGCCGGTCGACTTCGCGGGTGGGGTCGTCTTCGACACCCGCTCGGTCCTCCTGGCCCTGGTGGGCGCGTTCTTCGGCACGGTTCCGACGATCGTCGCGGCGGCGGCGGCCCTGCTCTACCGCTTGATCGTCGGCGGCTTCGACGCCGTCGCGTGGACCGGGGTCGCCGTGATCGCCACCTCGGCGCTCCTCGGGGTCCTGTGGCGCCGACGCTTCTGGCGCGACCGACTCGACGCCGTTCGCTGGATCGAGCTCTACGGGTTCGGATGGGTGGTGCACCTCGCGATGCTGGCGTGGCTCGCGACGCTCCCGAACGGTATGGGACCGCGCGTCATCGAGGTGATGGCCCTTCCGGTGCTCGTCATCTATCCCTTGGCGACCGCGGCGATCGGCTGGGTCTTGTCGCGCACCCTGCGGCAGGAGCGCATGGCCGCGGCGGTTCGCTCGAGCGAGGAGCGCCTGCGCCGGACGATCGACGCGTCGCCCGTTCCGTTGCTGCTCTATGGGGAAGATGGTCGCGTGGTCGACGTCAGTCAAGGTTGGCTCGAGGCGACCGGCTACGCCCACGCCGACCTGTCGACCGTCGACGCGTGGGCGCGGCAGGTATTCCCCGATAGCGCCGACGCGGCCGCCGAGGCGATGCGGGCGTTCGGGGCGGACGCGCAGAGGGTCGACCTCGGCGACCGATCCGTCCGGGTGGCCGACGGCTCCGAGCGCATCTGGACGCTGCGCGTCGCGCCGCTCGCAGGCGCCGAGGAGGAGCCGCGCTTGGCGGTTCTGGCCGCGTCGGACGTGACCGAGCGCCGCGCCGCGGAGCGCGAGCGTCTGCTCGCCGCGCAGGTGTTCGAGAACGCGGGCGAAGCGATGCTGATCACCGACGTCGAGAACCGAGTGCTGTCGGCGAACCCCGCCGTCCGTACGATGACCGGGTACGCTCCCGCCGATCTGATCGGACGGCCGGCGTCGCTGCTGCGGTCCGACCGCAACGGTCCGGACGCGTACGCGTCCGAGGAGGACGTCGTCGCGCGCACCGGCCGCTGGTCTGGGGAGGTCTGGAGTCGGCGCAAGGACGGCACCGACTTCGTCGCCGCGCTGTCCGTGTCGACCGTTCCGGCCGAGGTCGAGGCGCTGCGCCGCCGCGTGATCGTGTTCGCCGACGTGACCGAGCGCAAGCTCGCGGACGAGCGGATGTGGCGCCAGGCCAACTTCGACGCGCTGACCGGGCTCCCGAACCGTCGGCTCTTCCGCGAGCGCTTGCAGCACGAGCTCGATCGGGCCCAGCGCAGCGGCGCGACCGTGGCGGTCCTGCTCTTCGACCTCGATCGCTTCAAGGAAATCAACGACTCGCTCGGCCACGATCAGGGGGACGCCCTGCTCGTCGAGATCGCGCCGCGGATGGTCGCCCACGTCCGCTCCACCGACGTCGTGGCGCGCATGGGCGGCGACGAGTTCGCGATCGTGGTCGGCGACGTCGGCGATCGCGTGGCGATCGAGCGGGTGGTCGACGCGACGTTGAGCGCCGTGGCCGAGCCCGTGGTGCTCGACGACGAGATCGCGCACGTCTCGGCGAGCGTCGGCGTGACGCTGTACCCGAGCGACGGCGCCACGATCGAGGCGCTCCTCAAGAACGCCGACCAAGCCCTCTACGCCGCGAAGGCTGCCGGTCGCAGCCGCTGGAGCTGGTTCGCTCCCGAGATGCAGGCCGCGGCGCTCGCGAAGCGGGCGCTGGTGCGCGACCTGCACGCGGCGCTCGAGGCGCGTTCCTTCGAGTTGGCGTTCCAACCGATCGTCGACCTGCGCTCCGGCGCCGTGGTGAAGGTCGAGGCGCTCGTCCGCTGGAACCATCCGGAGCGCGGTTCCGTGCCGCCTGCCGTGTTCGTCCCGGTGGCCGAGGATGCCGGCCTCATCGTCGCGCTGGGGGCGTGGGTGCTCGACGAGGCCCTTACGCGGATCGCGCTGTGGCGTGCCCGGTACGCCCCGGACCTCCGGATGGCGGTCAACGTGTCGCCGGTCCAGGTGGCGGCAGGGGCGGTCGCGTGGCGCGAGCGCCTCGCGGCGGCCGGGGTTCCCGGCAGCGCCCTCGTCGTGGAGATCACCGAGGGGCTGTTGCTCGACGAGCGGCCCGAGGTGACGCGGCAGTTGCTCGATCTGCGCACGCTGGGGGTCGAGGTGGCGTTGGACGACTTCGGCACCGGGTACTCGTCGCTCGCCTACCTCAAGCGGCTCGACATCGACTTCCTCAAGATCGACCGGGAGTTCGTTCGCGACGTCGGCCACGATCCGAACGACCGGGCACTGTGCGAGGCCGTCGTGGTGATGGCGCACAAGCTCGGTCTGCAGGTGGTGGCCGAGGGCATCGAGGAGGTCGCGCAGCTCGACGTCCTCCGCGACGCTGGATGCGACCTCGGGCAGGGGTACCTCTTCGCGCGGCCGATGACGGCGGACGCCATGGAGGCGTACCTCGCGGCGGCGGTCGCGGCGGCCTGAGGCCGCAACCCCGGGGGCGGTGGCGGCAGCGGTCGACGCGAACGCCCGAGTGCGCGACGATGGTCCCCGAGGAGCGTGCCCATGAACACCACCCCCGACGCCGCCGCGAGCGGCACCTTCGCCATCGGCGGCGACCTGCCCGTCCACCGCCTCGGGTTCGGCGCCATGCGCGTCACCGGCCCTGGCATCTGGGGCGACCCCAGCGATCCCGACGAGGCCCGGCGGGTGCTCGCGCGCCTGCCGGAGCTCGGCGTCGACTTCGTCGACACGGCCGACAGCTACGGCCCGAACGTCAGCGAGGACCTCATCCGCGAAGTCCTGCATCCGTACGGCCGCACGGTCGTCGCCACCAAGGGGGGCCTCACGCGCCACGGCCCCGACGCCTGGAAGCCCGTCGGGCGCCCCGAGTACCTCCGGCAGTGCGTGATGATGAGCTTGCGCCGTCTGGGCGTCGAGCGCATCGACCTGTGGCAGCTCCACCGCATCGACCCGAAGGTGCCGCGCGACGAGCAGTTCGACGTGATCCGCGCGATGCAGGGCGAGGGCCTGATCCGCCACGTGGGCCTGAGCCAGGTGGGCGTCGAGGAGATCGAAGCGGCGCAGGCCGTCTTCCCGGTCGCGACCGTGCAGAACCTCTACCACCTCGCGCGCCGCGACAGCGAGGACGTGCTCGACCACTGCGAGGCGCATGCGATCGGCTTCATCCCGTGGTTCCCGCTCGCCGCCGGCACGCTGGCGAAGCCCGGCGGGCTGCTCGACCAGGTAGCGCCCCGGTTGGGCGCCACCCACGGCCAGGTCGCTCTCGCGTGGCTGCTGCGGCGCAGCCCGGTCGTGCTGCCCATCCCCGGCACCAGCAAGGTCGCCCACCTCGAGGAGAACGTAGCGGCCGCCTCCCTCGAGCTTCCCGACGACGTGTTCGCCGAGCTCACTGCCGCCGGCGCGGCGGCGTGGGCGGAGGAGGCCGCGGCGCGCGCCGGTAGCTGAGGAGGCGTTGTTCGAGGCCCTCGCGGCCCGCACGGGCTTCCGGGTGACGAGCGACCGTCTGGTGCTCGAAGGGCGCTGCCCGGCGTGCGCCGAGGGCGCCCGGTCCTCGTCGAACCCTCGTTGGCTGGCTGTGCCGTCTGCCGGTGCCACGCAGGGTCGGGATGAGACACTCGTCCGTAGCGTGGGGTTCGGCGCATCGGGCCGCGCTCTGCGACGAGAGGAGCAGGTCCATGACCCACTGGCCCCAACGGATCGTCGCGTCCGTCGTCCTCGCGGTGCTGCTCGTCGGTTGTGCCACCACGCCCCCGAACCTGCCGGTGTGGTGGACCTGGACGGCGCCGACCAGGGGCGCCTACGCTTTCGATACGGTCGGAAGCGCTCTCGACACGGTCCTCGGGGTTTACACCGGCAACGGCGTGAACACGCTGGACATCGTCGGCGAGAACGACGACGCGGCGGGATTGAACCTCCGGAGCCGCGTGGCGTTCGAGGCTGTCGTGGGAACGACGTACCAGATCGCCATCGGATCGTGGTCGTCCAACGAGTCCGGGGCGATCGTTTTGAACTGGCGCGCTGACGTCGAATGAGGCCATGCGACGCCACCGCGTAGCCGCCCACGAGGACGTCCAGTTCCATCGGATCAGCGATCGGGTCACGGTCGCGCTCGGGCCGGTGGTGGGGGAGAGGGCGCTCGCGAACGCGTCGATCGTGGTGGGCGACCGCGCCACGGCGGTGATCGACGCGATGCTCACGCCCGCTCAGACCGAGCCGGTTCGCGTCGAGGCCGAACGCCTCGCCGGCGGGCGACCGGTGCGGTACGTCGCGTTGACCCACGCCGACCCCGACCACGTCCTCGGAATGCCCTCGTTCGCCGCCGCGACGGTCGTCGCCAGCGTGCGCGCGGCGGCGGTCCTGCGGACGCCGGCGGTCGAGGACGCATATGCCGCGATCGCTGCCCGCAACGGCGTCGATCCGGCGGGCTTCGTCATGCCTTCGGTGGACGTCGCGTTCGGCGACCGCGCGACGCTCGATTTGGGCGGCGTGACGCTCCAGGCGACCTGCGTCGCGCCGGTCCACTCTCCGGGCGATGCGCTCTGGTGGTGCGCCGAGGAGCGCATCGCCTGGTCGGGCGACCTCGTGTTCCACGGCTGCTACCCGCTCGTGCGCACCGAGGTTCGCCGCTGGCTCGCCGCGCTCGACCGGATCGAGGCGTGGGGGCCCGCCACGGTCGTTCCCGGGCATGGCGAGGTGGCGTTGCCCGAGGTCCTCGAGGCCCAACGCCGGGTGCTGCGTTCCCTGCTCGAGGAGGTCGCACCGCTGCGCGCGGCGGGCGTACCGGCCGCGGAGGCCGCCGAGCGGCTCACAGGCGCTCCGTACCGCGACCTGCCGCTTGCCGAGGAGCGATGGGTGGCGGCGGTGGCGGGGGCGTACGGCGACCTGGAGCGCAGCGACGCCGTGTGACGGGGGTCGTGCGGTATGGGTAGGTCGCCTCCTTATCGTAGGTCCAGGAGGCACCCGCATGGAACGCCAGCACGCCCTCGACGTACTGAGGGCCAGCAAGGCCGACTTGGAGCGTCGCTACGGGATCACGCGGCTCGTGCTCTTCGGATCGCTCGCGCGTGGAGTGGAGCCGACCGACGGCGACGTCGACGTGCTCGTAGCGTTCGATGGACCGGCGACCTCCGACCGCTTCTTCGGGGTCCAGTTCCTGCTGGAGGACCGGCTCGGACGACCGGTCGACCTCGTGACCGAGAGGGGCTTGCGCCCCGAGCTTCGGCCCTATGTCGAACGCGACGCCATCGCGGTGTGACGTGACGACGCGTGAATGGCGGTTCTTCGCTCAGGACATGCTCGAGTTCGCGCGCAGAGCGAGGGCGTACGTGACCGGTCTCGACCAGGCCGCGTTCGCCCAGCGCGCGGACGCCCTCGGGGCTGAAGCCGCCGCTCACGACGCGGTGACCATCGTCGATGGCAACGCCAGCGACGCCGTGACGGTCGTGCCCTCGTCCGGAACGCTCACCACGTCC
>JAGXHO010000146.1 GCA_024636105.1 Trueperaceae bacterium
AGGCCGGCACGAAGATCGGCACGTCGAGCTCGAACGCCGTCCGCACGATCGAATCGGCGCCCAGGTCGCGCTCGACCAGGTAGCGCCCCATCGCCTGCAGGAACTCGCGGCTGGAGTACGCCCCGGGCGCCATGGCGTCGGCGATGACCTTGACCGTCTCGTCGCACAGGCGCAGTTGGTCTTCGTCGATGTACGTATCGTAGATGCGGTCGATCATCAGCTCGCGCAGCGTGGCGTCGTTCGCGAACTTGTCGCCCTGGTAGTGCTGGAAGCCGAGCGCCTCGAAGAAGTCCTGGTCGACGACGTTGGCGCCGGTCGAGACGATCGCGTCGATCATGTTCGCGCGCAGCAGGTCGACGATCAGCTGCTTCTGGCCGGCCGAGACGATCGAACCGGCGAGGGTGAGGATCACGCCGCCGTCGGGCTCGCGGATCATCTGGTCGAAGATGCGCCCGGCGCGGGCGAGGTCGCGGGCGCTGAACGCGGTCTCGGCCATCATGTCGACGAGCGGTACCACGTCGACCTTCTTGATGTCGAGGTGGCGGACGACGCTCTGGAGCAGGTCGGATTTCTGGGGCAGGTCGGTCATGGCAAGGCCTCCGTCGTGGGCACGTCGGTCGGTGGGCGCGGGATCGGAAGGAAGCGCCACGGCGACCGGGGGCTGCGGCCGCGCACGCTGCGCGGACGATGGAGCCCTACGCCAGTTCGGAGCGCAGCGGCGAAGCCGCGAGCGAGGAACCGACGCCATCGGAGCTCCCCGTGGCGACCTCAGGATGGGGCACCGGAGGGCGCTTGTCAACGCCGCCACGAACATGCGCCGCTCGACCACGCACCCGGAGCCCGCGCCCGACAGCGCGCGGATGAACGCGCCGTGAAGGCCCCCAGGCCCGCACCCATGACGAAAGCCCCAGCGCCGCGTCGGGATTGCTCGTTACGCTACACTCGCTCGCATCGAACAGAACCGATGCGACGAACGGGTCGCCGTGGGGGGCCCGCCGCATCGCGAGCGTTCGAACCCATGGAGGTCCTTCGTGACGAATCCGACGCAAGGCGCGCTTCGAGCCCGGTGGGGTCGCGGATGATCCCGGCGTTCCGCGCCGCCAACACCCAGACCGCTCGTGCGCTCGAGCTCGTGCGCATGGTGCTCCTGTTCCTCGTGGCCGGCGGCATGCTCGGGTACGCGCTCGAGCTCTACGTGATCGGCCACTGGCTCGACAGCGCCCAGTCGCGGATCCCGTTCTTCGTCACCGTGCCGGGCGTGCTGTTCATCGTGTGGACCTACTTCGACCGCACCACGCCGTGGGTGCGTGTCGCCTACATCGCCACGATGGTGCTGCTGATCGCCACCGGCGTGACGGGCGCCTACTTCCACTGGGTGTGGAACATGCAGGACGGCGGCGGCATCAACTGGTCCTTCACGCCCGCGATGGAGGAGTTCCATGGCTACCGGCCCGTGCTCGCCGCGCTGGCCTACACCAACATGGGCGTGACCGGACTCGCCTGCATCTTCCGGGCCCGGTGAGGGGACGACGATGATCCAGCGAATGATGCGCGCCCAGACCGCCGACGAACGCACCCTCGCGTTCCTGCAGAACTTCTTCCTCTTCATCGCCGCCTTCGGCTTCATCTTCTACGGTATCGAACACTGGGTGATCGGCCACCAGGACCTCACCCACTGGTCGGCACTCATCCCCGGATGGGTCTCGCTCGTGGGCGCACCGCTGGCGATCGTGATGTTCTTCACGACCAGCCGTGTGGCGGGGTACGCCTTCGTCGGGATCTCCGTGGTGTCCTTCCTCACGGGGCTCGTGGGCGCCAGCATGCACCTCGTCTTCAACTCCAGCGACCTCGGCGTCCAGCTGTTCTCCATCAGCGGGTTCCTCGAGTCGATGCAAGTCCCCTACCGCCCCGTGCTCGCCGGACTCGCCCACACCCACGTCGGCGCCGTGGCCCTCGCCGTAGGCCTGACCGCCTGGGTGAAGGACGAACCCACGGTCCCTCGTCCCACTGCCCCTCAAGGAGGCATCTCATGATCCTCAAACTGCTCGCCACCACCTTCGCGCTCGCCCTCATCGGCGCCTTCGCCTTCGCCCAGCCCGTGATCGACGGCGCCATCGCCGATGGCGAGTACGCCAACACCGTCGCCCACGAGGAGTCTGGCTCGATGCTCTACTGGACGATCGCCGACGACGCCCTCCACATGGGCTTCACCATCCCCGCCAGCGGCTGGGCCGGCATCGGCTGGCTCCCCGAGATGACCAACCGCAAGGCCGGCGGCGAGATCCTGATCGCCACCGTCGGCGACGGCGGCGCGGCCGTGTTCGACATGTTCCAGGAGTCCGCGCGCGGCGAGCCCGAGATGGACGCCCAAAACGACTTCGCGAACGCCGTCGCCGTGCATGAAGGCGACGTCTGGACCGTCGAGTTCAGCCGCCCCCTCGCCACCGGCGACGCCATGGACGTCGACGTGGTCGCGGGCACCCCGATGGTGCTCATGATCGCGCACGGCACCACCATGGATTCGAGCCGCCAGCACCCGCGCGACGCGCGCTGGTACATCGAGGGCTTCACCTTCTGATCGCCTGACGCAACCTGCCGGAACGGCGCGGCGCCGGACCTTCGGGTCCGGCGCCGCGCCGTTCGTTGGGCCGCGCGGCGCGGCGCCGATCAGACCTGCTCGAGGTACGTGTACCCGACCAGCTCGGCGTCGTAAAGCTCGGTCACCTCGCGCTTGTCGTCCTCGCTGAGGTTGGTGCCGCTGCGCTCCGCCTCGCGGATCTCGTCCTGCAGCCAGCCGTGCAGCTCGCGGGTCTCGTACCCCATGTTCTCGATCACGCGCCGCGCCTTCTGGCCGTTCACGAAGCGCTCGAGCCGCCAGGTGCCGTCGGGGTCGAGGCGCACGTGCGCCTCGTTCATGCGCCCGAACAGGTTGTGGTTGTTCGCGAGCACGTCCTGGTACGCCCCGGTCAGGAACGCGCCCAGGTAGTACGGCTTGCCCGGCACCAGGTCGTGCACCGGCAGCGTGGCCTTGACGTCGCGCAGGTCGATGAACTTCTGGATCTTGCCGTCGCTGTCGCAGCTGATGTCGACGAGCGTCGCCTCCCGGGTCGGCACCTCACCGAGGCGGTGCAGCGGCACGATCGGGAACAGCTGCTGGATGGCCCAGTGGTCGGGCATCCCCTGGAACAGGCTGAAGTTGACCACGTACTGGTCGGCGAGCCGCTTGGGAAGCGCCTCGAGCTCCTCGGGGACGTAATCGAGCTGCTCGACCACCTTGGCGATCCGCAGCAACGTGCGGTGGGAGAGCTGCTCGACGTACGCCCGTTCGAGCAGGGTGATGTACCCGAGGTCGAAGAGGCTGTGCATGGTGTCCTTGTTCGACACCGCCTCGTTGAACACCTCGCGGTAGTTCTTGAGGTTGACGTCCTTGGCGAGCTCTTGCATGTCGCGCACGACCGCGTGCACCTCGCCCTCGAGCGGCGGGAGCTCGTACGTGGCGCGCGTCGGGCCGATCGCGTCGATGACCGGCAGCACGATCATCGCGTGGTGGGCCGTGAGCGCCCGCCCCGACTCGGTGACCACGATCGGGTGCGGCGCGCCGCCGTCGTCGCAGGTCTCCTTGATCGTGTAGACGACCGTGTCCGCGTACTCGCCGATGCCGTAGTTGGCGCTGGCGTAGAAGTTCGTCTTGGAGCCGTCGTAATCGACGCCGAGCCCACCGCCGACGTTCAGATAGCGGACGTCGGCGCCCATCCCGACCACGTCGACGTACACCTGCGCGGCCTCGCGCACCGCGACCTTGATCTTGCGCACGTCGGTGAGCTGGCTGCCGACGTGGCAGTGGATCATCTGGAGCGCGCCGAGCTTGCCGAGCGCCCGCAACCGGCCCACGGCGTGGATCAGCTCGGTGGCGGTGAGGCCGAACTTCGCCTCGTCGCCGCCCGACGCCTCCCATTGACCCGCGCCCTTGGCGTGCAGCTTGAAGCGGATGCCGACCACCGGATCGACGTCCATCGCGGCCGACACGCGCAGAACGCGCTCGAGCTCGCTCGGCTTCTCGAGCGTGATCACCACGTTCTTGCCGAGCTTGCGCCCCCACAGCGCGAGCCGGATGAAGTCGTCGTCCTTGAACCCGTTGCAGCAGATGAGCGCGTCGGGGTGCGTGTCCTGCACCAGGATGAGCGCCAGCTCGGCCTTGCTCCCCGCCTCGAGCCCGGTGGCGTAGCGCGCGCCGTACTCGGCGACGGTCTCGACGACCACCCGGCGCTGGTTGACCTTGATCGGGTAGACGCCCTGGTAGCGCGCCTTGTAGCCCGCTTCGCGGATCGACGTCTGGAACGCCTGGTTGATGCGGTCCAGCCGGTCCTCGATGATCTGCGGGAAGCGCAGGATCACCGGCAACGACCGCCCCTCCGCCACGAGCCCGGCGACGATCTTCGGGATCGAGGTGCCCGGCCCCTCCGTGTTGCGAAGGGTGACGTGCATGTCGCCGCCGGCGCCGACCTCGAAGTAGCCGCTCGACCACGATGGGACGGCGTAGAGCTCCTCGGCGTCGGCGACCTTGAACGGGACCTCGGGGACGGTGTGGACCAACGGGGGCCTCCAGAGCGACGGGCGCGCGTCGCGGCGCGCCCGGAGGGGATGGTGGAGCGGTGCTGCAGGGCCGCCGTGCAGGCGGGCGCCGCGCACGGGACCCGGCGCGACGGCGCATCACCATAGCAGAGCGCCAAGTCCGGGTCCGTAGGGCCGATCATCCCCGTCCTGGACGTCCCCACCGCGCATCGCTCGGCCCCCTGGCGCGCACCGGTACGGCCGAGCGACGCCGGCCTACTCGATGCCGGCGACCGCCTCGTGGAGCCCGAGTGCGTCGAGCGCCCGCACCCGATCGCGCCGCGCCGTCCACGCGGCCGTCCGCTCCGGCCGCGGCGCGACCGTCGCGGCCACCGCGAGCGGCGCGTGGCCCGCCGCGTCCGGGGTGTCCGCGTAGACGCCCGCCGCGACGCCGCCCAACAGCGCCGCTCCGACGGCCGACGCCGCCGAGCTCGCCAGCACGTCGAGTGGGTGCCCGATCGCATCGGCGAGCGCCTGGGCGAAGGCCGGCTCGCGCAGACCACCGCCCGAGGCCCGGATGGGACCCACCGGGGCCCCCGCCTCGAGCAGCGTCGCCACGGCGTCCGCGATCGAGGCGACCACGCCCTCGATGCCCGCGCGCGCCAGGTGGCGCGCGCCGTGCTCCGGCGCCAGACCGAGCCAGGCGCCGCGGGCGTGCCCCTTCATCAGCGGCGTGCGCTCGCCGGTCAGGTACGGGAGGAACAGGGGGGCGTCGTCGAGCGCGGGGTCATCGAGGGTCGCGTACAGCTCCGACCATTCGAGCCCGAGCACGTCCTTCGCCCAACCGAGCGCTGCGCCGGCGTTGTTCACGCTCGCCTGCGAGAGCCAGCCCTCGACGTGGGCGAAGGCATGCAGGCGCCCGGCCGGGTCGACGACCGGCGCCGCCCGCACCGCCACCGCCTGGGCGCCGGTACCGACCATCAGCTGCATCTGGCCCGGGCGCACCGTGCCGGTGCCCACGGCCGCCGCCTGCTGGTCGCCTGCCCCGAAGGCGACGGGGATGCCGGCCGGCAGCCCGAGGTGGTGCGCCGCTTCGGTCGTGAGGCCGCCGGCGCAGGCGCCGCTCGTGCCGAGGCGGGGCAACAGCCGGTACGGGATGCCGAAGACGTCGCACGTGGCCCGCGACCAGCGGCGCCCGGGCACGTCGAACAGGAGCGTCGCGGAGGCGTCGGTCGGCTCGGCGCCCACCGCCCCCGTCATGCGCAGCCGCAGCCAGTCCTTGGCGCCCAGGAACCAGGTCGCGCCCTGCACGACGTCGGGTTCGTGGTCGCGCATCCAGACGAGCAGCGGGAGGCTGAGGCCGAGGACCACCGGGTTGCCGAGTTCGACCGCGAGGCCGGCATCCGCGACCCTGCGGCGCACGTCGTCGAGGAGCGTGCCGGCGCGCGTGTCCATCCACGTGACGGCCGGTCGCAGCGCGACGCCGTCGCCATCCACGAGCACGAACGTGTGCATCTGCCCGCTCAGGCCGATGCCGACGACTTGGGCGTCGGCCGGGAGCGATGCAGCGACCGTACGGCTTGCTGAACCGGCTGCGGCCCACCACGAAGCCGGGTCTTGCTCGGCCCAGCCGGGGTGGGGCGTGGCCGTGGGGTACGCGGCGGTGGCTTCGGCGAGCACGGTTCCATCGCTTCCGAGCGCAAGTGCTTTAAGGCTCGACGTACCGAGGTCGAGGCCGATCAGGGCGGTCGCCTCACGCAAAACCGGCCCGCCGCTCTCGTTCGGGGTGTCCATGAGGACGAGCATACCGGTGCGATGGCAACGTTTCCTTCGTCGAACCGTCGACACGCTCCTTGCCACGACCGCTGGACGAACCACAGGATCATCGGACCCCTAACCAACCCGTCGGGGACGCGGCATCCACGCCGCGCCCCGACGGCTCCGGTGCTACGCTCCGCGCGTGATCCGCTACACCGCCTGGACCGTGTCCGGACTCGGTCTGCTCGTGCTGTCGGTGACCGTCGCGCTGGCCGGTTTGACGCGGCTCGTCGCGAACGGCACCTGCGCGAACCACCCCGCCTTCGTCTCCACCCGACCCTGCCCGCCCGGCACCGAGGCGCTGATCCTGGTCGTGGGCGCCGCCTTCTTCACCGGGTTCGCCGGGTGGGCGGCGTACGGGCTGCGCGCGCCCGGAGGCGGGCCGTCCCCCTGGCGCGACGGCCCGGACTACGGCGGGTTCTGGTGGCCGGCGCTCTTCCTCGGCGGCGCGACGCTCTTCTTCCGCGCCATGCGCGACTTCCAGGCCGCGGGCGCGACCGGCGACGCGTGGGGGATGGGGGTCGTCGGCGTGGTCTTCGTCGCCATGGGCGGCGTACCGCTTTTGGTGGTCGCGCGGCGGCTTCCCGCGCTGGTGTTCGGCGGACCGAAGCCACCTTCGTGGCTGGCGTCGGCGACCGGCGCCGCGCTCGGTGCGATCGGCGTGGCGCGCGCCGCTGCGCGGGCCGCCGCCGTCCCCGATCCCGCACCGGCGGGCGCTCCGGCGGCGGCCGCCACGGGCGGCGA
>JAGXHO010000147.1 GCA_024636105.1 Trueperaceae bacterium
CCACCGCCTTCTTCGTCACTCGCGCGACCCAGACGACCACCGACGGCAGCACCGATGCGCTCTACCCGCCCGAGTCGGCGGCCGCCATCCTCGCCGACGAGCTCGCCGTCGACTTCGCGCAGGGCGACCGGCTGCTCCTCGTCGTCGAGGCGGACGTTTGGAGCAGTGAGGGGCTCGCCGCGCTGCGCGCGCTCACGAACGCCATCGACCGGCTCGAAGGCACCAGCGACGTCACCTCGCTTGCGACCGCCAAGCGCCTCGAGGACGACGATGGCTTCCTGATCGTCGGCGACCTGATCCCGGCCGACCTCCAAGACGCCGCGGCCATCGCCGACGCTCGCCGCTACCTCGAGGGCGCCGAGATGTACCAGGACGTCGTGTTCGTCGACGACACCGGTCGCCGCGCGAGCCTGATCATCGAGTACGAGGGGACGATCGACGCCGCGGCGTACGCGCGCACAGTCGCCGACGTGGTTAGCGCCACCTGGCCCGGCGAGCATGCCCTCGCCGGCGCGGCCTTCACCACTATGGAGCTGCGCTCGATCATCGCGCGCGACCTGCCGGTGCTGGGCGCGACCGCGCTGGCGCTCATCCTGATCCTGTTGTGGGTCAACTTCCGCACCGCTCGGCGCGTCGCGCTGGCGCTGGTGCAGATCGTCATCGGCGTGGTCTGGGGGATGGGCATCTTCCAACTCCTCGGCCAGGAGCTCATGGCGCTGACCGTGATCGGCCCGATCGCGGTCATGGCCGTCGGGGCCTCGTTCTCGATGCACCTGTTGGGGCGCTACGACTACGAGCTGGCGCGCGCCACCGAGAAGCTCGAGGCGCTGCGGCGCACCTTCGAGCGCACCGGGCTGGGCGTGCTCGTCTCGGGGCTGGCGATCTCGGCCGCCATGAGCACCTTCCTGCTCTCGGACCTGGCGATGGTGCGCGGCCTCGGCCTCGTCGCCGCGCTCGGCGTGCTCTCGTCGCTCTTCGCCGCCCTGGTGCTGCTGCCCGCGCTGTTGCGCTTGCTCCCCGACCCCGCGCGCGTCCCCGACCCGGAGGCGCCCGGCCTCATCCGCGGCCTGCTGGCGGGCATCGCGGCCGTCGTCACCCGTCGGCCGAAGGTGGTCATGGGCGTCGCCGCCGTGCTCGTCGTGGGCGCGCTCCTGGGCATCGCGCGGATCCAGGCCGACACGTCGATCCTCGCCTTCTTCCCCGCCGACGGGCCGACCCGCCAGAGCGTGCGCACGGTCGAGGAGACCCTGGGGGGAAGCTCGGTGGTGCAGGTCCGCGTTGACGGCGACATCCTCGACCCCGCGGTGCTGGGCGCGCTCGAGGCCTTCCAGGCGCAGGCGAAGACGCTTCCGGAGGTCGGCGGCGCCCAGTCGATCACGCAGGTGATGCGCGCCATCCACCAGACGCTCATGGGCGAGGACGCCCTGCCACCGACGCGCCAGGCGGCGGCGCAGGAGCTGCTGCTCTACACCTCGTCGGGCGACGCGGCGGAGCTCGCCAAGCTGCTCACGCTCGACGAGCGGAGCGCGGTCGTCAACCTGGTGGTGCAGTCGAGCTCGACCACCCGCGGCCGCGAGGTGCTCGCCGAACTCGAGCGCATGGCCGAAGCAACGCTTGGCGGCCGGGCGACCTATGGGTTCACCGGCCAGGCCGTGCTGGAGCTCGCGGTCGAGGACGCGATGCGCCACGACTTCCTGATCAGCCTGACGCTAGCGATCGTGCTGGTGCTCGCCATCGACAGCCTGGTGCGCTCGTTCCGCGCCGCCGCCGTCACCATCCTCGCGTTGGTCGCCACGATCGCCCTGCAGTACGGCCTGCTCGGTTGGGCCGGCATCCCGCTCAACCTCGCGACCATGCTCATGGGCGCGCTGGCGATCGGGGTGGGCGATTACGCGATCCACCTCACCGTGCGCTACATGGAGGAGCGCGCCCGCGGTCGCGGCCCCGAGGACGCCGTCGGGCACGCCGTGATCACCTCCGGGCGCCAGATCCTGTTCACCGCCACCACGCTCGGCGTCGGCTTCTTCGCGCTGACGTTCGCCGACTTCGTTCCGGTCGCCACGCTCGGCTGGCTGATGGTCTTGACCGTCGCGCTCGTCGGCATCGCCACCCTGACCCTGCTCCCCGCCGTCGCCCTGGTCGCCTTCCGCGACCCGGGCCGGCGCGCGGCCACGCTCGCCGCCAGCACCGGAGGTACCCCCACATGAACCGAACCATCGACCGCATCGCTGCGACCGCCACCACCGCCACCACCCGCCGCCCCGCGGCCCCGTTCGCGGGCGCCCTCCTGCTCGTCGCGGTGCTCGCCCTGCTCGGCACCCCCGCGGCCGCGCAGACGCACGCCAGCGCTGACGAGCTCATGGCGGCCGTCCAGTCCCGACCCGAGCCTGCCAGCGTCGAGGCCACCCTCGAGATGACGATCACCAATGCCGCCGGCCAATCGCTCACGCGCGAGATGCGCTCCTGGTCGAGCGGCGACGAGCGCCGCCTGCTCAAGTTCACCACCCCAGCCGACATCGCCGGCTCCGGCTTCCTGCGCATCGACGACGGCGCCACCGACGAAACGCTCGTCTACCTGCCCGCGCTCGACCGCGTCCGCCGGGTCGCGGGCGGCCAGCGCGGCGAGTCGTTCTTCGGCTCCGACTTCGCGTACGAGGACGTCGAAGGCATCGACCCCGACGACTACACCTACGTGCTGCTGCGGATCGACGACGGCCCGCGCTACGTGATCGAGGCGACCCCGACCGCCGCGTCGGGCTCCACCTACGACCGCCTGGTCCTGGAAGTGCCCGAGGCGACCCTGATCCCCGAGCGCGTCGTCTACTACCGCGGCGACGAGGCCATCAAGGAGCTGACCGTGCACGACGTCCAGCCCTTCGGCGCCTACCTGCTGGGGATGGAGCGCCGCATGGAGACGCTCGCCCGCGGCACCGTCACCGTGATCCGCCAGCGCGACGTGACCCTCGACGGTGACCTGCCGAACGAGGTCTTCACCGAACGCTTCCTGAGGCGCTGACGTGCGCCGCATCGTCCTCACCCTGGCGCTCGTCGCTCTGAGCGCTTCCGCGCTGGCGCAGGTGCGCACCGATTGGAGCGGCTCGGTCACCGCCCGCTTCGGCGTGGCCATCGACGGCGACCTGAGCGCCGCCGGCGCGCGGGCGCAGGGCGCGCTCGAGGGCACGTTCGGGAACGAGTTCTTCCCGACCGCCGCCTTCCGCGTCGCCCTCGACCTGGAGGCCGACGCCGCCCTCGGCCGCAGCGAGTTCCGCCTGGGCGAAGCCTGGGCGCGCCTGTTCCTCGGCGACGTCGAGCTCACCGCCGGCAACCAGACGCTGTCGTGGGGCTCGACCGACGCCGTCAACCCGGTCGACCGTCCCAACCCGCGCGACCTGCGCGTCCCGATCGACGCGGTCAAGCTCGCCACCCCCATGGTCCACGTGCGCGCGTACCTCGAGGGCGACGTCGCCCTCGAGGCGGCGCTGCTCCCCGTCTTCACCCCGTCGCTGCCGCCTGGAGCGCCGTGGCGAACCGATCCCGTCCCGGCACTCCCGCCGGGCGTCACCGTCGTCGAGACCCGCCCCGCCCGCGACGAGCGCCCCGAGGCGGCGCTCGCGAACGTCCAGATCGCCGCCCGCGCGCAGTGGCGCCCCGCCGGCTTCGACCTCGCGGTCAGCTACCTGCACCTTCTCCGCGACACCCCGACCGCGTCCGCTGAGGTCGTGCCGACCGGTACGCCCGGCCAGGTGGCGCTGCAACCCGTGCTGCGCCACGACCGCATCGAGGTCGTGGGCCTCGACGGCTCAGTGGCGCTGGGACCGGTGGTTCTCCGCGGCGAGGCGGCCTACACCTTCACCCGCGACCCGAACGGCACCGACCCCACCATCGGCAACCCCAGCTTCCAGGTGGTCGTCGGCGGTGAAACCCCCATCCCGGGCGGACCCCGCGTGGTGCTGCAGCTGGTGCTCGACGGCGCGACCCGCGACGCAGCGCCCGACGGCACCCACGGCGGCGTCGAGCTCGCCTGGCGCACGGTGGCGATCCTCAACCAAGCGGTGAACGCGCGCACCGACCTCCAAGCCGCCTGGGTCCAGGACTTCGACGGCAGCGGCCTCGTGCGCCCGAGCGTCGCCTACGACTTCGCTGGCGGCGTCACCGGCACGCTCGAGGCGGTCATCGCCTACGGCGCGGACGGCACCCGCTTCGGTGGCTGGCGCAACCGGAGCGGGGCCACGGCGTCGCTGCGCGTCGCGTTCTGAGCGGAACCGAAGCGATCGATCGGCGGGGCCCTCGAGCCCCGCCGCCTCACGCCTGCCCCTCCAACCAGCGCCGCGCCGCCTCCGCCAGCAGCGCCGCGCCGAGCGGCAGCGCCGCCTCGTCGAGGTCGAAGCGCGGGTGGTGGAGCGGGTGGACGAAGCCCCGCGACTCATCGCGCACGCCCAGGCGACCGATCACGGCCGGGACCCGTTCGGCGTAGTACGCGAAGTCCTCGGCGCCCATGGTGGGCGCCAGGTGCGCGTGCGCGCCCTCCCCCACCACCGCCACCGCGGCGGCGTCGAAGGTCGGCACCAGCGCCGGGTCGTTCACCGTCGCCGGGTAGCCGAAGTCGTAGGCGACCCGCGCGGTCGCGCCGTGCGCGGCGACCACGCCCTGCACCACCCGCTCGACCAACGCGGGCAACCCCTGCCGCAGCTCCGCGTCGAAGCTCCGCAGCGTGCCCGAAAGCTTCACAGACGGCGCGATCACGTTCCGCGCGAAGCCGCCCTGGATGGAGCCGATCGTCAAGACCAAGGGCTTCAGGGGATCGCTGTGGCGGCTGACGACGTGCTGGAGAGCGGTGACCACCTGCGCCGCCACGGTCACCGCGTCGACCGACAGGTGCGGGTACGCCGCGTGACCGCCCGCGCCGACCACCTCGACGTCGAGCCCATCGGCGGCGGCGTTGGCCGGCCCCACCACCACGCCGGTGCGGCCGGCTGGGAAGCGCGGGTCGACGTGCAGCGCGAACACCGCGCCCACATCCGGGCGCTCGAGGGCGCCGTCGGCGATCATCTTGGTCGCCCCGCCCCCGTCCTCCTCGGCAGGCTGAAACAGCAGCTTCACGTGGCCGAACGCGGGCGGCTGCGCGACCAGCAGCGCAGCCGCGCCGAGCAGCATCGCCGTGTGCGCGTCGTGGCCGCACAGGTGCGCGACGCCGGGCACGGTCGACGCGTAGTCGGCGCCGGAGTCCTCGGGGATCGGGAGGGCGTCCATGTCGGCGCGCAGCGCGACGGTCGGACCGTCACCGCGGCCACGCACGAGCGCGGTCAGGCCGGTGCCGCCCGCCATCGGGGCGCTCGCTTCGACGCCGAGCGCGGCCAGGCGCTCGCGGACGAAGCCGGCGGTCGCGACCTCGCGGAAGGCGAGCTCGGGGTGGCGGTGCAGGTGGCGGCGCCAGGCCACCAGGTCGGGGCGAAGCGCGCGCGCGGCGACATCGAACGGGGTCGTGGGCATGCGGGATGCTACCTGGCGCGTCGTCGGCACGGCCGTCGTCGCCAGCCACGTGCTAACTTCTGCCAACCCCGAATCGATCCCGTCACCGCCGTCCCCACGGACGGCACGTCCCTCAGGAGGCGACGTCCATGAGCCAAGGAACGCCCACGACCATCGATCAGGGCGCGCTCGACGCGCTCGCGGCGCGCTACACGGCCGCGTGGAACACGGGCTCGGCCGACGCGGTCGCCGCGTGCTACGCGCCCGATGGCGGGATCGTCATCAACCGCGGCCAGCCCTGGGACGGGCGCGCCGGGGTGGCGGCGATGGCGGCCGGCTTCTTCGCCGACGTGCCCGACCTGTCGCTGGCCTGCGACGGCGTTCGCGCCGCCGGCGACCACGTCGTCTACCTGTGGACCTTCACGGGGACGCACGCCGGCAGCGGGCGCACGCTGCACGTGATCGGCTGGGAAGAGTGGGACCTCGACGCCGAGCTGCAGGTGACCGCCTCGCGCGGCTGGTTCGACGCCGCCGACTACGCCCGCCAGACCGGCGCCGGCGCGACGGCCACGGCGGATTAGATGATCCGCACCGCCACGAGCCCCGAGGACTTCGCCGCGTTCGGCGAGATCGTGACCGCGTACGTCGGCTGGTGCCGCGAGCGCTACGCGCACGACGCCTGGTTCGTCGACCAGGTGTTCGGCCATCAGTCGCTGGCCACCGAGCTCGCCGATCTGTCCGCGGCGTACGCCGCCCCGAACGGGCGGACGCTGCTCGCCTTCGACGACGACGGCCGGGTCTGCGGCGGCGGCGCCTACCGGCGGCTCCCCGACGGCACCTGCGAGATGAAGCGCCTCTACGTCCACGACCGCTGCCGCGGGCAGGGCGTCGGACGGAAGCTGTGCGCCGCGCTGCTCGAGGCGGCGCGCGCCGACGGCTACGCGCTGATGCGCCTCGACACCGGGAACCTCTTGCGCGAGGCGATCGCGATGTACGCGTCGTTCGGCTTCACGTACGCCGAGCCCCACCACGTCTACCCCGAGGAGTTCATGCCCTACCTGGTGTTCATGGAGCGGGCGCTCGACGACGCGCCTCCGCGCGCGAACTCGACCGCGTAGGCGCCCCGGGGGTGACACCAACCGCGGCGGTGCCATCGGCAGCGGCCGCGATCGTCCAAGATCGCTAGACGAGTGAGCGCTCACTCACTTAGGATGCGCCCGTGCCCACCAGTCGCCGCGCCGCCCCGCTGCCCCCAGATGCCCGCCGCCGCGCGATCGTCGACGCCGTCGCGCCGCTGCTCGTCTCGCGCGGCACCGCCGTCACGACCAAGCAGATGGCGGACGCGGCCGGCGTGGCCGAGGGCACGCTGTTCACCGTCTTCGACGACAAGCGCGCGCTGATCATGGCCGTGCTCGAGGACCGCCTCGATCCCGAACCGCTGGCCGCGGCGCTGGCCTCGATCGACGCGGGCCAGCCGCTGCGGGCCTCGCTGACCGCCGCCGCGGACGTCGTCCTGCCACGCATCGAGGAGGTGCGCGCGCTCGCGTCGGCGCTCCACGGGCTGCCGCGCAGCCCGACGCAGGGCCGCCGCCGCGATCGCCGCCACCTCGACGCTTGGAGCGGCGCGATTCGCGTCGGCGTCGTCGCGCTCCTGATCCCCCACGAACCCGCGCTGCGCTTGCCGCCCGAGCGCGTCGCCG
>JAGXHO010000148.1 GCA_024636105.1 Trueperaceae bacterium
GAGGTGGCAGTGCGTATCGATCACCCGCGTACCCTAGCCGAGAACGAGGTGCCGGGACCGTTCACGCGGGCGCGGTGCGCGCCGAGGTGAGAGTTGTGTAAGACTAGGGGGCGTATCTTCCGAACAGCGGACGCCTGTGCAGGAAACCCGAAGCAGTGAACCTGAAGGGCACGACGTTCCGCGGATCGCGAGGCCCTTTGATGACGACGCAGCCCCAACGTACGATCCCCGACCACGACCACGTCCGGCGCGCGAGCTCCGAAGAGCTCGCCCGCACGATCGCCCGCTGCGAAGGTGCGATCGCCGACGGCTCGGCCGAGATCGAGGACTACGAAGCGTTCGTTCTTTGCCAGAAGGAGCTCGCCCGCCGGACCTGGTCCTGAGCGACGGTCCTGACCGAACGGTGCTGAGCGAACGGTGCTGACCGAACGGTAGGCTCGCCGTTGGCGCGTGGCAGGTCGTCCGCGTAGGATGACCGCGATGACGACGATCCGAGATCTCCCTTCAATCCCGACACCGCGTCGCGGCCGATCGGCCACGACGGCCTACGTCGCTCTCGTCGCGGCGTTCGTGCTCACGGTGGGCGCCTGTGCTCCGGCCGTCGGCGCTGACGCCGGTACGGGGCCGTCGGACGCGTACCTCCCGGGTGCAGCGGTCGCCGCGGTGGCCCCGCCCGAGCCGGAGCTGCCGGTCGGTTGGCGACAACGGGGCGAGGCGTCGTGGTATGGGCCCAACTTCGTCGGAAGGCCGACCGCCAACGGCGAGACCTTCGATCCGTCGAGGCTGACGGCCGCCCATCCCAGCCTGCCGTTCGACACGCGCGTGCGCGTCACGAGCCTGGAAACCGGCCGCAGCGTCGTCGTCCGCATCAACGACCGTGGGCCGTTCGCCGGAGGCCGGGTGATCGACCTTTCGAGGGCCGCGGCGGAATCGATCGGCCTGATCGGTAGCGGGGTCGCCGACGTTCGTATCGAGCTCGCCGCAGGACCGGACGGGACCAGGCCCCTGCTCGAGGATGCACGCCTGAGCGGGTACGACGTCATCCTTCCAGGCGCCGAGCCGGGATCGCTGCTGGTGCTGAGGAGCGCATCGGGCGCCGAGGTGCTGGCGCGGGCCGTCGACATGGAGCCCGAGCTCGTGCCCGGGTCCGACGGGTTCGGCCTGTGGACCTCGCCCTCGCTGGCCGAGCGGCTGGGCGCGGTCGTGACCGTCGCGGTGGAATGACGCGAAGGGGCGGAGGAGCGAAGGTTTTCAGCGCCGGCAGGCGGCGGCGATCTCCTCGGCCAGCTCCGACACGTCCTGCCCCTCGTCCAACGCCCGGATCAGCGCGCTGCCCACCACCACGCCGTCCGCGACGGCGGCCACGGGCCTCGCCGTGGCGGCGTTGGACACGCCGAAGCCCACGGCCACGGGAAGATCGGACGCCGCCCGGATCCGGGCCACGAGGTCGGGTACGTCCGCCGAGAGCGCTTCGCGCGCTCCGGTCACGCCGGTGACGGAGACGGCGTACACGAACCCGCGACAGGCCGCGACCACCTTCGCGATCCGTTCCGGCGTGGACGTCGGTGCCGCCAAGAAGATCGTGTCCAGGTCCAGATCGCGGGCCGTGGCGATCAGGCTGTCCGCCTCGTCCGGTGGCAGGTCGGGCAGGATCACGCCGTCCGCGCCGGCGGCGGCGAGATCGCTCAGGAACCCCGCCTCGCCGCCGTGGGCGTAGCAGTAGATCGGGTTGTAGTACGTCATGAGCACCAGCGGTGCGTCGCTGCGCGAGCGAAGCTCCGCGATCATCTCGAAGACGCCTGCCGTGGTCGTGCCGGCACGAAGCGCGGCCTCGCCGGAGCGCTGGATGGTGGGGCCGTCGCCCAGCGGATCGGAGTAGGGCAGACCCACCTCGAGCAGGTCCACCGTTCGCAGCAGCTCTTCGGCGGCGGCGAGGTAGCGCTCTCGGTCGGGGAATCCAGCCGTGAGGTACGCGACGAAGGCGGCCCGGTTCTCGGCGCGCGCACGGGCGAAGGCGCGGTCGATGCGACTCACGACGGCGCCTCCCCTCGAAGAGCGTCCAGGACACGCATCGCCTCGTTCACGTCCTTGTCGCCGCGACCCGACAGGTTCACGACCACGTCGGCATCCCGTCCGAGCTGGGGTGCGAGGTCGACGACGTAGGCGAGCGCGTGGCTCGTCTCGAGCGCGGGAATGATGCCTTCGATCTCGGCCAGCATCCCGAACGCGCGGAGCGCCGCTTCGTCGTCCACGGATACGTACTCGGCGCGGCCGGCATCGGCGTACCAGGAGTGCTCCGGGCCGACGCCGGGGTAGTCCAGCCCGGCGGACACGGAGTGCGCGGGCGAGACCTGACCGTCGTCGTCCGACAGCAGGTACATCAGCGCGCCGTGAAGAACGCCGCGCTTGCCGGCGGTGATGCTCGCGGCGTGCGCGCCGCTGTCCATGCCGTGCCCGGCCGCCTCGACGCCGATCAGGCGCGGTCGCTCGCCGTCGGGAAGGTAGGCGTACGGCGCGAAGATGCCGATCGCGTTGCTGCCGCCGCCCACGCAGGCGACGATCGCGTCGGGGGCGCGCCGCCCGGTTCGCTCCTCGAGCTGATCCATCGTCTCGCGCCCGATCACCGCCTGGAAGTCGCGCACCATCATCGGATAGGGATGAGGGCCCACCACCGAGCCGATCACGTAGAAGGTCGAGCGGACGTTCGTGACCCAGTCGCGGATCGCCTCGTTCGTGGCGTCCTTGAGGGTGCGCGTGCCGCTGGCGACCGGCCGCACCTCCGCCCCGAGGAGCTTCATGCGGAACACGTTCAACGCTTGCCGGCGGACGTCCTCCTCGCCCATGTACACCACGCACGGCAGGCCGAACAGGGCGGCGGCCGTCGCCGTCGCCACGCCGTGCTGGCCCGCTCCCGTCTCGGCGATGATGCGGGTCTTGCCCATGCGCTTGGCGAGGAGCACCTGACCGATCGTGTTGTTGATCTTGTGGGCGCCGGTGTGGTTCAGATCTTCGCGCTTGAGCCAGATGCGGGGGCCGCCGAGGCGCTCGGTCAGGTTCGCGGCCAGGCTGAGGCGGCTGGGCCGTCCGACGTACTCGTACAGCACGTCGCTCAGCCGGCGTTGAAAGTCCGGGTCGGCCGCGGCAGCGCGGTAGGCGGCCTCGAGCTCGTCCAGGGCCGGGATCAGGGTCTCGGGCACGTAGCGGCCGCCGTAGATGCCGAAGCGGCCTCGAGCATCGGGCTGGGGAAACTGGGGCTGAGGAAACGGGGGCTGAGAAACCATCGGACCTCCTCCGATCCGGCGCGATGCCGGCGGACGGTGGACGGGAACGGCATGAGAAGGGTCGAGCTGCGGATCGTGCTGCACGGAGTGTCTACCTGCGCGCAACGAGCCGCACGGTCCGGGTCAACCGCGGCGACGCCGCCAACGCTGGTGGCGGTGCTTGAACGCGCGAGGCGTCCGGACGCGGGATCTCGGTCGCATGGCCGCGAGTCTACCGGGCGGTCCCGGGCGTGTCCAGGCCGCGCCCCGGTGCGCTGGGCGGGCCGCTGGATGGCGGACCGCCGTGCAGCCACGCCAGCGCGACGTCGTCGAGGTGGACCGGATGACGCGGCACGGAGGCGAGCTCGAACAGCGTGGCGAACCGTCGAGCCTCCATCGGCTCGGGGCGCTCGCTCTGTCCCAGCGACCAGGCCAGCAGGCCCACCACCCGCTCCGGGGGGACGCCCGCATCGCGGAGCGCCCCGATCGTGAGGTCGCCGCGCCGCTTCGCCAGGCGCGCGCCGTCGGGACCGTGAAGCAGCGGCAGGTGCGCATGGCGGGGCGCTCGCTGGCCCAGCAGCCGGATCAGGACACGCTGCGCCGCGGTGGAGGGCAACAGGTCGTCGCCTCGGACCACCTCGTCGACGGCCATCGCGGCGTCGTCGACCACGACCGCCAGCTGGTACGCCCAGGCACCGTCGGCACGCCTCAGCACGATGTCGCCCACCTCGCGCGCCACCTGGGTCGCGCACGGGCCGGCGACCAGATCGTCCCACCGCTCGGTCCCTTCGGGCATGCGCAGCCGGATCGCCGGCTCCTTGCCTTGGGCGCGCTTGTCGGTCTCCGCACGGGCGTTGGCGGCGCGCTGGCGGGGGCCGTAGACGGGACCCGCGCCGTGAGGTGCGGAGGAAAGCTCGCGAAGATCCTTGCGTGACAGCCAGCAGCGGAACGTGCGTCCCTCGGCGTGAAGTCGCTCCAGCGCGGCAGCGTAGCGGTCCTCACGGAGCGATTGACGGTACGGCGCGAACGGTCCGCCGACGTCGGGCCCCTCGTCCCAGTCGAGCCCCAGCCAGCGCAGCTCGGCGACGTTCCCGGTGACCGCCTCGGGCACGGTGCGTGGGCGGTCGAGGTCCTCGACCCGCAGCACGAAGCCGCTCCCGTCCGACCGGGCTCGCGCCCAGGCCGCCAACGCGGTGCGGGCGTTGCCGAGGTGCTGCGCTCCCGTCGGCGAGGGCGCGTAGCGGCCGCGCGGCACGTTCCCTCAGCCCTCCCGGACGTCCACGCGGCCGGTGTCTTCGTCCAGGGCGTCCACCGCCGCGAGCGACACGACCGGCACGCCGAGGGGCTCCAGCCGGGAGCGGCCCTGCTGGAACGTCTTCTCGATCACGGTCCCGATGCCCAACAGGTCGGCGCCCGCCCCCTGAATCAGACGGGCGAGCGCAGCGATCGTCAGGCCGCTGGCCAGAAAGTCGTCGATCAGCAACACCCTGTCGCCCGCCTGGAGCGCCTCTGCCGACACGACCAACGGCGTGACGCCGCCCTTCGTCGGGCTGGGCGCCTCGGCGTGAAGCACCGGACCGGGCATCGTGGCGGGACGCTTCTTGCGTGCATACACCACCGGAGCGCCGTACGCGATCCCGGTCGCGAGCGCGGGGGCGATCCCCGACGCCTCGGCGGTCAAGACCACGTCGATCTCGCGCACGCCGACCGCCTCGAACCGTTCGCGGAACGCCTGGCCCATCGCCAGCGTCAGCTCGGGCTCGAGGCGGTGGTTCAGGAAGCCGTCGACCTTGAGCAGGCCGCCAGGGAGCACACGTGCCTCGGCACGGATCCGCTCGACGAGGGCGATCACGGTCCGCGGTCCCTCAGGCCCGACGGGCCCGCCGCATCGCCTCGATCATGGCCGAGCCCATGTCGCTGGGCGTCGACGCCACGACCACGCCGGCGTTCTCGAGCGCGGCGATCTTGTCGTCCGCCGTTCCCAGGCCACCCGACACGATCGCGCCGGCGTGCCCCATGCGCTTGCCGGGCGGGGCGGTCGTGCCCGCGATGAAGCCCGCCACGGGCTTGGTCAGGTGGTCGCGCATCCACGCCGCCGCGTCCTCCTCGGCGGTTCCGCCGATCTCGCCGATCATGATCACGCCCTCGGTGGCGTCGTCGGTAGCGAACAGCTCGAGCACGTCGACGAAGCTGGTGCCGTTGACCGGATCGCCGCCGATGCCGATCGCCGTGGTCTGGCCCAGACCGACGTCGCTGAGCTGCTTGACCGCCTCGTAGGTCAGCGTTCCAGAGCGGCTCACCACGCCGATGCGGCCGCCCTCGTGGATGTAGCCGGGCATGATGCCGATCTTGCATTCGTGCGGCGTGATGACGCCGGGGCAGTTCGGTCCGACCAGGCGCGTCCCGCTACCCTGCAGCGCACGCTTCACGGTGACCATGTCCTGGACCGGTATCCCCTCGGTGATGGCGACCACCAGCGGCAGGCCGGCGTCGGCCGCTTCCAGGATCGCGTCGGCCGCCGCGAACGGCGGCACGTACACGACGCTGGCGTTCGCGCCGGTGCGCGCTACCGCTTCGCGCACCGTCTCGAACATCGGGACGTGGACGTCGTAGCGGTCCTCTCGGTCGGGGACGCCGCTGTGGTCGGTCTCTCCCTCGAACCGGAGCGACGTGCCTCCCTTGCCGGGGTGGACGCCGGCGACGACGTTGGTGCCGTAGGCGATCGCCTTGTCGGTGTGGAATCGCCCGGCGCTGCCGAGTCCCTGCACCAGCAGGCGGGTGTCGGTGCCCACCAGGACGCTCACTTGGCCGCCTCGACGATCTTGGCCGCGCCGTCCTTCATGTCGCTGGCGTTCACGACATCGAGGCCGGACGCGTCGATGATCCGTTTTCCGAGCTCCACGTTCGTGCCCTCCAGTCGCACCACCAGCGGCACCTCGAGCCCCACCTGCTTCACGGCCTCGACGACGCCCTCGGCGATGGTGTCGCACTTCATGATCCCGCCGAAGATGTTCACGAAGATTCCTTTGACGTTCGGATCGCGCGTGATGATCTTGAACGCCGCGGTGACGTTCTCGGTCGTGGCGCCGCCGCCCACGTCCAAGAAGTTCGCGGGCTCGCCGCCCACCTGCTTGATCGTGTCC
>JAGXHO010000149.1 GCA_024636105.1 Trueperaceae bacterium
GCGCCGGGTCGACCTCCTTGAGCAAGCTCAGGACCAGCGGCACGTTGCCGAACGGGTCCATCACGAACAGCAGCACGGTGGCGGCGGACCAGATGTTGGCGCCGAAGTCTATGGGGTTCCCTCCTTGCTACGTGGTCGATCGCAGGGCGATGGCGCTCAGGTGGTCGTCGGACTCGGTGCGTAGCCCCGCACGGCCTCGCGGTCGATCGAGCAGGCGCAACCGTCGGCATCGAACGGCGCCCGGAAGTCGAACGCCCGCGCGCTCGGGCCCGTGGTCGCGAGCTCCGCGTAGCGCGCAGCGGCCTCCGCCCAGGTCGGCTGGTGCCCCTCGTCGATCCACCAGGCCACGTGGCTCGGCGCGTCGACCTTCGCGAACCACTCGTGGCGGGCGCGCAAGGACGCGCCGTGCATGCCGCGGTACGAGAAGGCGAAGGCCGACTCGGCGTCGCGCCACACGGAGTAGGTCTGGGCGATCCGATTGCCGATCTCCGGACCCGTGAACGGGGCCGGGACCACCCCGGGCCCACCATCCGGACCGTCGATCGCGCCGATCCGCACCACGAAGCCGGGGCTCGCGGTCGCGGTCGCGAAGGTCTCGGCGATCCGGTCCTCGAAGCCTCGGACGAGCGGATCGCCCCAGGGAGCGCGCAGGAGGCCGATCGTCATCAGCGCCACGTGGGCCATGCGGAACCCCTTCCGTGCGCGGGCGGACCGCGCACCGCAGCCGGCTCGACCGGCCTGGTCGTTGATCGCCGAAGGCTAGCACGGGTCGTGGGCGGCGCTCACCCGTCCCCACCGCCCTGACCGTCCCCTGAACTTCCCGGCGTACACCGTCCTGTGCGGCCGCGCCTTCGCGCGCCACCACCCCAGGAGGAACGATGCCCCACCGCCCCACCCGCTTCGCCCGCGCGCTCTCCTTGGCGCTCGCCCTCGCCGGCGCGCTCACCGTCGCCCACGCCCAGGACGACCGCGTCGAGCTGCGTTGGCTCGGCACCGCCGCGACCGGCGTCTTCGACGGATCGGCAGCCGAGATCGTCGCCCACGACCCCGCCAGCCAGCGGCTCTTCGTCGTGAACGCGCAGTCGGGCCAGCTCGACGTCGTCGACATCGCCGACCCCAGCGCCCCGCGCTTCGTCGGCACCGTCCAGGTGGGCGCCGAGGGCGAGGTCGCGAACAGCGTCGCCGTGCACGACGGCTTGGTGGCGGTCGCCGTCCAGGCGGCGGTGAAGACCGATGCAGGACGGGTCGCCTTCTTCGACGTCGACGGCGCACCGCTCGCGAGCGTCGGCGTCGGCGCGCTGCCCGACATGCTCGCCTTCACGCCGGACGGCCGTCGCGTCGTCGTCGCCAACGAGGGCGAGCCCAACGACGACTACTCCGTCGACCCCGAGGGCAGCGTCAGCATCGTCGACGTCGCGCGCACCGGCGCCGGCCTCGACCTGACCGTCCGCACCGCCGACTTCCGCGCCTACGACGTCGGCGGTTCGCGCCACGCGCTGATGCCGGCCGACGTGCGCGTGTTCGGTCCCGGCGCGAGGGTCGCCCAGGACCTCGAGCCCGAGTACGTGGCGATCTCGGCCGACGGCCGCACCGCTTGGGTGGTGCTGCAGGAGAACAACGCGCTCGCGATCGTCGACCTCGAGACGGCGCGCGTGGTCGCCATCCGCGCGCTCGGCGCCAAGGACCACCGCTTCGCCGGCGCCGGCCTCGACCCCAGCGACCGCGACGGCGCGATAGCCATCCGCCCCTGGCCCGTCTACGGCCTGTACCTCCCCGACGGCATCGCGGTGTTGGAGTGGCAGGGCGCCGCGTACGTGCTGAGCGCCAACGAGGGCGACGCCCGCGACTACGAGACCTTCTCGGAAGAGGCCCGCGTCAAGGACCTGGTGCTCGACCCGAACGCCTTCCCCAACGCCGAAGCGCTGCAAGCCGACGAGCGCCTCGGCCGCCTGACCGTCACCACCACGCTCGGCGACGCCGACGGCGACGGCCGCTTCGAGGCGCTCTACGCCTTCGGCGCCCGCTCGTTCTCGGTCTGGACCGCGCGCGGCGACCTGCTCTTCGACTCGGGCGACCAGTTCGAGCAGATCACCGCTGCCCGCCTCCCCGACTTCTTCAACGCGAACAACGACGAGAACGGCCCCGACACCTTCGAGTCGCGCTCCGACAACAAGGGCCCCGAGCCCGAGGGCGTGACGGTCGGCTTCGTCGATGGCGTCCCGTACGCCTTCATCGTGCTCGAGCGGATCGGCGGCGTCATGGTCTACGACCTCACCGACCCGACCGCCCCCACCTTCGCCGGCTACACCAACCACCGCGACTTCGCGGCCGACGTCGAGAGCGCCGCGGCGCTCGACCTGGGCGCCGAGAGCTCGGTTTTCATCGCCGCCACCGACAGCCCGACCGGCGCTCCGCTGCTCGTCGTCGCCAACGAGGTCTCGGGCACGACGTCGATCTTCGAGGTCGCCGTTCGGCGCTGAGCCTCCAGCGGGCAGGACGCACCCGCGCGGGGCGTGGCTTGGCGCCACGCCCCGCGCTTGCGTACGCCGGTGCCCTTCCTCGCACGCCCCCGGGTCCAACGCCTCGTTCACGCTCGTCGTGGCACGATCGTGCGAACACCGGCCGACCAGGAGGAACCGTGCACCACGCCGCCCGAACCGCTGCCACCCTCGCCCTCGTGCTCCTGGTCGCCTGCACCACGCCCGGCTCCAGCACCCTCGCCGTGGACGCGGGTCCCGACCAGTCGGTCGCCGTCGGCGCGACCGTCGCGCTGGACGGAAGCGGCTCGACCGGGGCGCTCACGTACGCCTGGACCTTCGTCGAACGCCCGATCGGCAGCGGCGCCACCTTGGTCGACCCCGCCACGGCGGAGCCCACGTTCGTCGCCGACGTTCCGGGCACCTTCCGCGTGCGGCTCGTGGCCGCCAACGGCCCCCGAAGCGTCGAGGACGAGGTGGTCGTGACCGCTGTCGAAGCCGCCGGCGTCCTCCTGGAGGGCGACCCGAACGCCCGCGCGCGCCACGCCACCTACGACTTGATCGTGCCGGCCGCCTACCCGCCGAGCGCCTTCGCGCTCGACCCGTCGGGCGCGAGGGTGCTGCTGCGCGAGATCGAGGTGGGCTGGACGCTCGAGGCCCCGATCGCGGCCGTGAACGACCTGCTGCAGCGCTACGACGCCACCATCGTCGGCATGCTCGCCGGCGTCCCCGCCGCGATCGTCCGGGTGCCCGACCCCGGCGGCTGGGCAGGGCTGCAGGACCTGCTCGAGCGCCTCCGCGCCGAGCCGGTGGTCGCGACGGTTCTGCCCTCGTGGGTCCTCGAGGCGCCGCCCGTGGCCAACCCGGACGGAGAAGCCGGCGGCGCGGAGGTCGCCGACGCCGGGGGCGTCGGCCGCGCCGAGGTTCCGACGCAGATCCCGCTCACGGGCACCCGCCTCCAACGCATCGACCACCACCTCGCCGTGCGCGCCCACGCCGCCTGGAACGCCCGCGCCGCCTTGGACGACGCCGACCCGCCGTGGCTGGTGGTCATCGACTTCTTCGGCGACGGGGCGCCCGTCGACGGCTTCGCCGGCACCTACGAATCGGCCGACTTCGCGACGGGCGCCGCGCACATGCACGGCTACCACGTGCTCGGCATCGCCCAGGGCGCGTTCGCCGCCGATCCCCAGATCAACGCGACCCGCCAGGACGTCACCGGGATGATGCCGGCCGACCTCCCCGTGCGCGCGGTGGACCTGCAAGCGGCGACGAACAACACCAGCGTGCGGATGCGCACCCTGACGATCCAGCACATCAACGACATCCTCGAGCTCGACCCGGACGCGCGCATCGTCGTGAACTCGAGCATCGGGGCAGGCAACTCGAGCACGGGCGCCAGCCAGCGAGCCGTGGGCGAAGCCTGGACGACGGCGGTCCGCCTCGCGGGGACGGCGGCCCTGGACGACGAAGCGACGCGGACGGCGCTCGCGACGCCCGGCAGCGGCCTCGAGGACCGCTTCCTGCACGCGACCGCTGCCGGCAACGACTCGACCGCCACCACCGTGGCGTTCGCGCTCAACAACCACGGCTTCACCTACGCCGCCCTGGGCACCGACATGACCGCCCTCGGCATCGCGCTGCCGCCGCTGCGCAACGTGTTGGTCGTGGAGAACCGCCGCCGCACGCGCGTCGAACCCACCGTGCTCGAGCGCCCGGCACCGACGTGCGCGAACCTCGACTCGACGATGGGCGGCACCATCTCGGCGATCGGCACGGCCGTGTGGTCGATGGCGCGCTGCACCGCTTGGGACGCGAACGGTCGCTGCACGACGCACTTCTCGACCGGGGCATCCGACGCGACGGGCACGAGCATGGCGACCCCCCAGGTGGCCGCGCTCGCGGCGTACGTCTGGGCACTCGCCCCATTCCTCGATGCCCCGCAGGTGCGCGCGCTGCTCCTCGAGACCGCGGTCGCCGATGCCCCCGACACGACCATGTGGCCCTGCAACCCCACCGCCCCCCAGCCGGTGGTCGACGCGTACGCCGCCGTCGTGGCTGCGGGCGCCGCCGCCGCGTGGGACGCCATCCTGGACGTCACCGGCGACGGCGCATTCGACGAGGCCGACCTGGCCGCCTTCCTCGACGGCTTCGCGTTCCGGACGGCGGAGGGCGACTTCGGCCGCTTCGACCTGAACGGCGACGGCGTCCACGGCTCGCTCGCGCGCACCGAGCACGTGGACCTCAACGGCGATCGGACGTACGGCACCGTCGTCCGCACCGTCGGCACGACACCGGTCCCGTACGGCGAAGCTGCCGTCAGCGACTACGACGTGCTGTGCTACTTCGCCTACGGGCCGCTGTACGACGGCGCCCCGGCCCTGCGCGACGGCTTGATGGCGGAGCCGTGCCTCGGCACCGTCGTGCGCGTCGAGTCGCCGCGGCCGGCGGGCACCGCGGCGTTCGGCGCCGAACACGTCGCCCGCGCCGAGGTGGTCGATCCGCGCGCACCCGGCGCGCCGGTGGCCTCGGCCGGCACCACGGTGCGCTGGACGCAGCCCCTGCGCGACGGGCGGACGGTCGCCGTCGCCACCACCCTGCCGGGCGAAGCGATCGAGGTCCCCACCTTCTGCCGCGCCGCCGAGCTCACGGCGGAAGCGTGGCGCAACGGCGCGCCGTACGACCGCGACACCGTCGCCGTCGAGGGCACCAACCGCGCCCGTCGCCGGACCACCATCGGGTCGCCCAGCCACGACCCCGTCTACCTCAACGCGCTCGTCGCCGACGCGACCGTCGACCTGCTCGGCTCCGGCTTCCGGATCGATTGCGACGGGGAGACGCCCTTCACGGCCAACCAGCTGCAGTGGACGCTCGATGCGTCGACCGCGGTGTTGGGCACCGGCACCACCTTCGCGGTCCGCGCGGGCGACCTCCTACCGTCCGGCACCACCTTCCGCCTCCGGTACCGCGACGGGATCGCCACCCACGACCGCCGCACCGTCATCCCCTGCTTCCCGTTCGAAGCGCTCGACGCCATCGCCACCCTCCGACCCTGCAGCGACGAGACCATGATCGACCGCGTGCGCGAGGCGCTCGCGGCGGTCCTCGGCGGCCGTGCGTACGACGACGCCGCTCAAGCCCGCGACGACCTCCAGAACGCACTGCGGGAGGCCTGGATCGGCCCATTCCCCGACCCCTTCCCCACCGGCCGCTTCGAGCTCGTGCAGCAGATGCAGGCGATCGTCGGCGAGGGCGAGGCAACGCCGTTCGTGTTCCTGCTGAACCTAGCCGACGACGCGGACCTCACGATCGCGCAGCTGCGCGAAGAGCTCCTCGCGATCGAGATCGAGGCGGGCGCTCGCTTCCACGAGAACGCATCCGTCCTCGACCTGCTGCTCACCGCGACCCAGACCATCCGGACGACGCTGCAGACCTTCGCGCCGACCGCCGACGACGGCGGCGCGGGAGCGGGCTGGGGCGACCTTCGCTTCGCGACGACGCAGGAGCGCGCGAGCGCCTGGCCGCTGCCGGCGACGCGGGCGACCACGTACGCGTTCCTCACGGCGTTCGTCGCCACGTACGCGGGCGAGCGCGACTTCGGTGCGACCCCGCTGACCGGCTACGACGAGGCGCTCCTGCTGGAGGTGGCGGCGCTCGCCGGGGTGGAGGCGTTGGTCGCGGCGCTCGCGAACGCGCGCTAGATCGGGCGCTCGGGCGCACGTGCGCCCCGCGGCGGCTTCAGTCCAGCGCCACGTACGCGCGATGCCGCGCCGCGAACCCCTTGGACGTCTCCGCGGCGAGCCGCGCCAGGCGCGCTAGGGCTTGCTCGCGAAGCGCCGCCCCGACGCCTCGCGACGCCGTACGCAGGGCCGCGAGGGCCCCATCGGGAACGCCCGCGACGCCTGCAGCGAGCCGCTCGCGCACGAGGACCTGATCGTGGTCGTCGCCGAGCAGCCTGCACACGGCCTCGACCTCGGTCACCCATGGGCGCACCAGCTCCGGCGCCGCGGCGCGGTACGCGCGCACCACCAGACCCAGCCGCTTCCATTTCGAACGCGCGGCGTGCACCCGCTCGGCGTCGTCCGGATCCGCGAGCGCGGCGCGTGCGGCGCGGCGCGGCGCGCCGTGCTGTGCAGCCCGCGCAACCCCAGAGCCCACTCGACCGCCGAAGAACCGGGCTTCGCC
>JAGXHO010000150.1 GCA_024636105.1 Trueperaceae bacterium
GCCTCCACCACCTCCAGCACGTCCGCCAGCTCCTTCACCCGCTCCGAGCGCCCCTCGGCCGCCCGCACCTCCTCCGCCTCCTCGAGCCTGGCCGCAACCTACGCCAGCTACGCCCGCGCCGCCGAGCTGCATGGCGTCGGAGGTGCCGCTCAGGCCCGGCCCTTCCGCATGGGTACCGGTGCGGCCCTTCTGTCTGCGCGAAGGACGATGGTGGCCCGTTCGAGCAAACTCCTTCAGAATCGTTGAAGGTGTTTGTGTAACATCGGAGGGTGACCGACGCGCTCAAGTCCCGCTCTCAGCTCTACGCCATCGCCGAGGGGCAAGCCGGCTACTTCACGGCGGCGCAGGCGCTGGAACTGGGCTTCAGCTACCCCGCACAGGCGTACCACTACAAGGCCGGCCACTGGCTTCGGGCCGGATGGGGCGTCTATCGCCTGGCGCACTTCCCCAACCTGCCGCGGGAGGAGCTCGTCCGCCTGCGCCTGTGGAGCCGCGATCGCTTAGGCGCGAGCCAAGCGGTCGCGTCGCACGATACCGCCCTCGAGCTGTACGACCTGAGCGACGTGCTACCCGCCGACGTCCACCTCACGGTCCCGCTGAGCTTCCGTAAGGAGCCGCCCGCCGGCGTAGTCCTGCACCGCGCCAACCTCGCACCGAGCGACGTGCGGGAGCGAGACGGAGCCGCCGTCACGACACCGTTGCGGACGCTCTTGGACGTCGCAGCGTCCCCCCTCAGCCCCGAGCACCTCGAGGTCGCCACCCTTGAGGCGCTGAGCCGCGGGCTCGTGCGGCGCAATGCCCTCGACGAGGCGCTTCGCGCGGCGCCAACCCCGGTAGTGGAGCGATTCGCGTTCCTGGAGCCGGCTTGAGATACGCGACGGCCGCCGCCTTTCGACGGGCCCTGGTCGACCACTTGAACGACCGGGCGCAGCGCGAGGGCATTGCCGTGAACCGCCTGCAGAAGCAGTTGGCGTTCGAGCGGTTCCTCGCCCGGCTCGTTCACGAGGGCGACCAACGGTGGGTTCTAAAGGGCGGCTACGCGCTCGAGCTTCGCCTGCCGGGCCATGCCCGCGCCACTCGTGACCTCGACCTGAGTGTGCCACCACCCGCGACCGACGACCTTCTTGCTGCGTTGCAGCACGTGGCCGAGCTCGACCTCGGCGACTACTTCGAGTACACGTTGAGCACGCCGGCCTCCCGCGCTGCACTCGCGGGGCCACCTCTAGGCGGGCACCGGTTCAGCGTCGAGGCGCGCCTCGACGGCCGGTTGTTCAACCGCTTTCCGCTCGACGTCGGGCAAGGCGATGTCACGATGCGCCAGCCAGACCACGTCATTGGGTGCGTCGACCTCACGTTCGCCGGCATACCGACACCCGTCATCCCGATCTATCCGCTCGAAGATCACTTCGCCGAGAAGTTGCACGCGTACACCACCCCGCGCGAGCAGCCCACGCGCGTAAAGGACCTGGTCGACATGCTGCTCTTGATCGAACTCGGCCTGCGTCCCACGAGCCTGTTACGACTCAGTATCGACGCGACGTTCGAGCGCTACGCGAGGCACCCACTACCAGATCGACTTCCAGAACCTCCGAAGGCGTGGCGCACACCGTTCGCGCAACTCGCCGCAGACGTCGCGCTGCCAACATACGAACTCGAGGAGGCGTACATTCAGCTAGAAGCCTTCCTCAAGAACCTCGTTGTTTAGGTTCCTCGCGCCGGGTCTCGTATGCAGAAATCGAACCTCCGCCATGTTTCACGGGCATCTCAAGTTCTTGTATCTAAAGCTGACAAAACGTCCGCTTTTGATGCACCCACTGCATGGCCGAGCTCAGGACGACGCCTCGCCAACTTCCCGACCTCCTGCTGTCGGAGGGCGTGACGTGGGCCACCACCGACGCGATCGCCAGCCGACTCGGCGTCGCTCCCGAACGTGTCGAGGAGAGCCTGATGCGAGCGCGCGCCGCTGGCCGCATCTTCTCCATCACCAACGGGGCCCGGCTCATGGTGCCGCCGGAGTACCTGCGCCGGGGCGCCCCTCCCCCAACCAACTACGTCGACGCCTGGATGCGCCACCTCGGCCACCCCTATTACGTCGGCCTGCTCGCCGCAGCCGCCCACCACGGTCTGGCGCACCACGCCGCGCAGGTGTTCCACGTCGTGACGCCGGCCAGGCTGAGGGACCGGAAGATCGGGCGGTCCTTGGTGGCGTTCGTGCATGCCGTCGACACCGCTTCCCGGCAGACGGACGTCGTCGTCACGCCGACCCGTCGGCTCTTGGTCGCGTCCCTCGAGGTGACGTTGCTCGACCTCGTCGTTCATCCCCACCGGTGCGGTGGCCTCGACGACGTCGCCACGATCGTGGCGAACGCCGTGCAGGAGGACCGGATCGACGCGCAGCGCATCCTCGACGCTGCCGCGACGTACCACGATGCGGCGATCCAGCGCCTCGGGTACCTGGCCGAGTTGGCCGCGCGCAACCTTGGCGTCGACGTCGACCTGGGGCCGATGGCCCACCACGTACAGGGACGACGCGTCGTGCCCATCGCCTCGCGCGCACCGGTCGGCGGCGCCATGGACCCTCGGTGGCGCGTGCAGGCGAACGTGGACGTTGAGGTGGAGACGTGATCCCACAAACCGATCACGACTTGCGATGGCCGAGCGTGTCGTTCCATCCCTTGACATTCCGTCGACGGAATACTATGTTGTGGAGGTCGCGGCGTGTTGCGTGATCTCAAGCACGCCCAACAGGCGCAACGACGTGCACGGGCTCCGTCCAAGTGGCGCCTCTACGAAACACCGACCGGCAACGTGCCGAAGGACCTGGTAACGATGTTCGCTGGAATCCCAACCCCGCAGATCCCCTCGCCGCCAGTGCCCGTTCTGACGGCGGGGGAGCGTGGTGAGCTCGCGGCGACGCTCGGGTTAATCTACCGCCGTGGCGAACGATGAAAGACGAGTGCCAATGAGCGAACACGCCACCACCACGACCAAGGACTTCGAGCACGCCTCGAAGCTCACCCATCTTCGCCTCGAACTCGCGCTGGTGATGCAAACCCTGCGGTCCACCGCGGGTCTCACCCAGGCAGAACTCGCCCAGCGCTTGGGCGTGAACCAACCCGCGATCGCGAAGCTCGAACGCGTAGGCGACCACAAGATCGAGAACGTGCTCCGGTACCTCGGCGAGCTCGGCGCCGATCTGCTCGTCGCGGTTCGCCAAGGGAGCGACGTCGTCCAGGTCAGCGACGATCGCGAACATCTGCTCGTGGCGCTGCCGCGAGAGGTCGACGATTGGGCCGCGGCAGCCGACATGGACCTCGACGCGTTCGTCATGGTGGCCCTGCGCGACGCCCATGCCAAGAGCCACTCCACGGCTGAAACCAACGACGGCGCAACTCGGCGAGGTGTTTGCGGAAAGAGGTCGTTCACCTCGCGCTCGCCCAAGCGCGTCGACCCGTAGTTCCTGGACGTCGAGGAACGCGAACGCCCCCACGGTACGCAGGGAGGACGGGGCCGTCGGCCTCGAAACGGTGCCCCCGGCGCGGCCTGAATTCGGCGATTCGCCTAATCCAAGTCCGGCGAATTGTCTACTTCACAGCCGGCGATTTGCATGGCCGGTGATTCACGAACGCCTCGGCCTGCTGGGTCACGGCTCCGACGCGCTCGCCCCCCCACCACCGACCACCACCTCCTCCCCCGTCGCCGGATAGACGACGCGCAACGGTCCGGCGGGGGTGTCGGCGGTCGCGTCGATCCGCCGCACCAGCTTCCTCGCGCGCCGGGCGTGATCGGCCAGCAGGGCGACCAGTACGGCGTAGACGCCGGGTCCATGCTCGGGTAGGCCGGGGCCATCGGCCCCGAAGCGGAGCCAGGCGGGAACCGTTCCATCGACGTCGGGCTCCATGTCGGACACCAGGTAGCGCCCGGCGTCTAGGGGTGAGAGCGCGTCGACCGCGGTGAGGCTGAGGCCCTCGAGCCAGCCGATCTCCGCCAAGCGCTCGGCAGCCGGTTCCCCGTCCTCGCCTCGGTCCTCGACGAAGGCTTGCGCTTCGTCCCAGCCCGGGTACACGGCGACGCCGTACTCCGTTGCGGCTTGACCCATCACCTGGGCGTACCGCCACGGCCCATCGCCCACGCGGTACGCCAGGAATCGGTCGCTGTCGAAGCGGCGCCAGGGCTCGGCCGCGTAGAACGCGTCGGCAGCGTCGAAGAAGTCCTGGACGGGCTCGTCCTCGACCTCGGCGAGCCAGGCCGGAGCCCCGCTGCCGAGCGCCTCGGCCATGCCGTGCATGACGTCCAGCGCCACGCCGATGTCGCCCTCGACCACCTCGATGCCCACCGAGGCCAACCGCTCGGCGAGGAGGGCGACCAGCTCAACGTTCTCCACGCGCACGAGCTGCGGCCGACCCGGCTCGGCATCGACCATCCCACCGATGCAGGCGCGCGCGACGAGCGCGTAGAGGGAATCCGCGTCGAACGGCTCCTCCTCGAAGGTGGCGAGGCGCGCGAAGCCGTCGTCGGCCGCGATCGAGCCCAACCACGTCAGGGTGGACTCGGGGTCCGCTCCGATCATGAACGCCGCCGGACGCACCGCGAGGCACCAGCGCTCCTCCAGGACGGGCAGCGTCGCCAGCTCGTCGAGGTCGGGAACCCCCGGGAGGACGACGTCGTCGTCGTCGTCCTCTTCGTCCACGGCCGCGAGGTCCGCCGGGAGCGCCTCGTCGTCCGCGATGCGACCGGTCTCGACGAGAACGGACCACAGCGCCTCGCGCGCCTCGAGCGTCCCCGGTCCGTGCCGCGCGACGTGCTCGAACACGGCGGGCCAGGCGCCGTGCGGCGCGGGCGCTGCTGCGTCCGCGTGCAGCAGCGCCAGGGCCAGGAACCGCGCGGTGGTCGCGGACTGGTACCCGATCAGCTCGGGGAGCTCGCGCACCACACCGGGCATGGCGGCGAGGCTCGCCTCCACGTTCTCCCGGATGCGCTCCGCACCCTGGAGCTTCCAGCGCCGGGGGAGGCCGCCGACCAGCCCGGCCAGGTCGACGAGCGGCGCGCGCGGGTCGTGCGCGCGGCGCTCGAGGAGATCGTCGATCGCGTCGGCGAGGGCGGCCTGCGCGTCGTCGCCCGACCCGTCGACCCAGTCGTGGTAGGCGTCCACCGCGGCCTCGGCGGCGTCCGCGTCGTCCATCAGCGCCAAGGCGCCGGCGCGCGCGAGGTACCGGTCGCCGCCCCAGCCAGGATCCGGCTCGAGCGCGTCGGCGTGGGTCCGCAGGGCACGCGCGCCCGCGACCCCGCCATCCAGGAACGCCGCCCGGACCGCGTTGAGCAGCGCGTGGGGGTCGTCGGGCGCGAGCGCGAAGGCCTCGCGCGCCGCCGCTACGTAGCCCTCGAGGTCGCCCTGGAGGAGTGCGTGGGTGACGAGCAGGTTGCGAGCGGGCTGGTAGCCGGGATGCTTGGTCCGCAGGCGCTCCAGAGCGGGCGCCGCCATCGGATCGCCGTAGAACATTCCCGTCCTGGCGCGCTCGAACGCGAGCCGGTCCTGGGTCGGCAGGCCATCGCGGCGGCCGGCTTCGGGCTCGAGTCTTGCAGCGTCGCGGAGACCGGCTCGCCCACTTCGCGCGGCCAACCGCAGCGCGTGCTGCGGCATGTCGAGCGCCAAGTAGGTCTCCATGAGCGCGTCCTGCACGGCCGGCGCCGGATCCTTGCGCTCGGCCCACTCGAGATGCGGCAGAGCCTCGAAGGGCAGCTCGTCGTCCAGGTAGGCCGTGCCGAGCGCGGCACGCACGGTTGGGTCCTTGGCGTAGGTGCGTGCGAGGCCCTCGAGCGCCTCGAGGCCGCGCTCGAAGTCCTCCTCCAGGAGGTCGAGCGCGCGAAGGTACTTGCCGGCCGGGCAGAGGCGTGCCATGCCAAAACTCTACCGTTCGGTGGTGCGGGCCTGCTTCGGTCGGCAAGGGGGGCGCGTCGTCCTCGTGGCGCGCGCCGTGGCCGACACGTGCGTAGGTCGAGCCGACCCTGGATGACGCCTCCACCACTCCGACCGCTAGCATCGACATCGACGGGAGCTGAAGCGACGATGATCGACCTGGTCGAACGACACGTCCAAGACGTTGCGAACGCGTGCGCGAAGCACCGCGTAGCCCGGCTCGACGCCTTCGGATCCGCGACCCGGCCCGACTTCCAGCCCGGCGACAGCGACCTGGACCTCCTGGTCGACTTCCAGCCGATGGCGCCCACCGAATTGGTCGACGCTTACTACGGGCTCCTCGACGACCTCCGAGCGATCTTCGACGCGCCGATCGACCTCGTCATGCAGGGCGCGGTGAAGAACCGCTACGTCGCGGCCGCCATCGACCGCGAGCGGCAGCTCCTCTATGCCGGTTCGTGTATCCGAAGCTGACACAACGTCCGCTTTTGCTACACTAACTGCATGCCTGAACGACGGCCGACACCCCGCCAGCTGCCCGACGTACTGCTGTCGGAAGGCGTGACGTGGGCCACCACCGACGAGATCGCACGCCGGCTCGAGGTCCCACCCGAGCGCGTCAAGGAGAGCCTGAAGCGATCTCGCGCCGCCGGCCGCATCGTCTCGATCACCCAAGGGGCATGGCTCGTGGTCCCGCCGGAGTACCTGCAGTGGGGCGCCCCGCCCGCGACCCACTACGTCGACGCGTGGATGCGCTACCTCGGTCACCCCTACTACGTAGGACTGCTCGCCGCGGCCGCCCACCACGGCCTTTCGCACCACGCAGCGCAGGTGTTCCACGTCGTGACGACGGCAAGGCTGACGGACCGGAAGATCGGCCGTGCGCGGGTGGCGTTCGTGCATGCGATCGACACCGCCGCTCGGCCGACGGACGTCGCCGTCACGCCGACCGGTCGACTCGTGGTCGCTTCCGTCGAGGTGACGTTGCTCGACCTCGTCGTCCATCCGCACCACGGCGGCGGCCTCGACAACGTCGCCACGATCGTCGCGAACGCCGTCCAGGAACACCGCATCGACGCCCAGCGGATCGTCGACGCTGCCGTGACGTACCGCCATGCGACGGTCCAGCGGCTCGGGTACCTCGCCGACCTGGCGGCGAGAACCATGGGCATCGACGTCCACCTCGAGCCGATGGAGCGCTACGTCCGTGGACGCCGCGTCGTCCCCCTTGCGCCTGGAGCCGATGCCATCGGGGAGACGGACCCACGATGGCGCGTGCAGGTGAACGTAGCCGTGGAGGCGGAGTCGTGATCCCGCAAGCCGACGTTGCGGCTTGGTCGGGCACGGCGCCGTGGCCGACCCCAGAACAAGTCGAGCAAGACCTCGTCTTGGCGCGGCTGATGGTCGAGTTCGCCCGGCACCCCGTCCTGGGCCCCGAGCTGGTCATGCGCGGCGGCACCTGCCTCCACAAGCTCTGGTTGCAGCGCCCCTACCGGTACAGCGAGGACCTCGACTACGTCCGCACCACGTCCGGTGGGATCGGAGCCGTGCTCGACGCCGTACGTGAGGTCGCCACGAGCGTCGGCTTCGCCGAGGTCCGGCCGCAGATCGGCCGCCATCCCAAGTTGTCGCTCCGTGCGACGACAACCAGTGGCCGACCTCTGCGCGTCAAGGTCGAGATGAACACCTTCGAACGGTCACCAGCCCGACCGATCACGACGCGCCCGCTCACCGTCGCGTCCTCGTGGTTCACGGGGTCTGCGGAGGTTCCGACGTTCGTCCTCGAAGAACTCATCGCGACCAAGCTCCGGGCCCTGTACCAGCGCACCAAAGGGCGCGACGCGTTCGATCTCTGGCTCGTCGCCCAGGCGTTCGACCTCGAGCCCGCCGACGTCGCCGCCTGCTTCGCACCGTATCGACCCGTTGGCTGGACCACGACACTCGCGCGAACCAACCTCGCGGCGAAGCTCGCGAACCCCGGCTTTCTCGAGGACCTGCGACCGCTCGTCATCGACTGGCCGGAAGGGTTCGACGCGGAGTCGGCCAGTGCCGCGGCGCTGAGCCTTTTGGACGCGATTGAGCCAGGTTCAACCTAAGCGTTGCCCGTGCTCCAGTGGCGCGGCGTCGACGACGCCCACCCGTTCGTGGTTCGCCGCAACAGAGCGTGAACCTCTCTCAATCCGCACGAACGCCCTCGCGTTCCACCCGCTCGCGCATCCACGGCTTGACGCCCGCTGGCGTCACCAGGTCGACGGGTCGACCGAGCGCGTCGGCCAGCAACTCCCGGACGTCGAGGAACTCGAAGGCCCCCATGGGACGCTCGAACTCGACCAACAGGTCCACGTCGCTGGTCGCGTCCATCTCGTCGCGCCCCGCCGAACCGAAGAGTCGCAACGACACGACGCCGAGCGCCTGCAGCCGCAACTGGAGTCCGGCAAGGCGTTCGAGCGTCTCGGTGCGGTCACGAACGGGGACGGCCATCGTGCCCGAAGTTTAGGCCCGCCGCTCATGGCGACTCGGCATCGCATCTCAATGCCTCTTCTCCGTCCACCGCAACACCAGCCTCCGCTGGAACCCGCCCCGCTCGGTTCGCCGCGCCTCCTGCACCCCCCGCACCTCATCCCGCCCCACCCCCGCCACCTCGAGCAGCGCCTCCACCACCTCCAGCACGTCCGCCAGCTCCTTCACCAGCTCCGACCGACCCTCCGCCGCGCGTACCTCGACCGCCTCCTCGAGCAGCTTCTCGAGCAGCGCCGCGCGGAACGCTGCGTCGTCCAACACGTCGACCCGGTAGCGCACGCCGTCGGCGTCCATCAGCTCGGGGACGCGGTCGCGAATGAGCTTGTCGTAGGTGCGGCGCATGGAGGGCCTCCAGGAATCAGAAGCGGGCGAGGTTGCGGGCGTCGGCGATGCTCGCCACCAGGTCGACGACCGCGCGGGCAATCTCGGGCGGGCCGACGGCGGCGCGGGCGAAGCGCAGCGCGACGTCGGCGCGCAGTGCACGGTCGAGCTCGGCGGCGCGGGCGTAGCTGGCGTAGGTCGCAGCCAGGCGCGGTTCCGCCCGCTGCAGCGCGTCGGGACCGGCCAGCCGCGCGCGCTTGTCGCGCTGGTTGAAGCGTGGGTCGGCCGGCACCAGGTTCCACAGCTCGTGGAAGGGGTGCACGCTCACCGGCACCACGTGGTCGAGGTCGTAGCCGCCGGGCGCGAGCGGCCGGCCGGTCCACGGGCACGTGAACCGAACCCCTTCGGCGAGGAGCAGGTCGACCTGGTTGCGCTCCCACTGCAGCGGCAGCCGGTTGTGCGGCCGCGCGGTGAGCAACGTGTAGGCGGCCCCACGTGTGGCGGTCTCCGCGATCCGCTCGGTGAATAGACTCCACTCGTGGATGCACAGCGCCTCCACCCACAGCGACACGTCGCGGAACGCCTGCCACAGGTCGGCGGGCACCACCACGCAGACGTCGTCGGCGCGGGCGCCCGGCACGGCGGCGACGCCCTCGAGCGCGCCCAGCGCCGCCGGCTTCGCGAAGACGCTCCAGCGGCCGGGGCCGGCGTATTGGATCGGTTGCGCCAGCGCGGTGCGCACCTGCTTCAGCGTCGCCGCATAGGTCTTGAGGAAGACCGCCGGGTAGCCATCGCGGTGGCGCGCCACCCGCAGGTGCTCGACCAGGTGCCAGCCGCCGGCCGCGTCCGACGGGCCGTAGATCGCCTCCCACTGGCGGCGCAGCTCCGTGAGGTGCGGGCGGAACGAGAGGTCGTGGCGCTCGCGCTCCCCCAGACGCGAGCGCACGCCCTGGTCGATCGGCGCGCCCTGCGCAACGAACGGCCAGTAGTACGCCACCCACGACTCGGCGAGAGAGCGCAGCGGCACCGCGA
>JAGXHO010000151.1 GCA_024636105.1 Trueperaceae bacterium
AGATGTGTATAAGAGACAGGCATCAGGGACAGCGCCCCCTCCTGCATGCGGGCACCCCCCGACGCGGCGATGAGCACGAACGAGCGCTCCTCGACCGCAGCGCGCTCGGCCGCGCGCGCGATCTCCTCGCCCACCACCGACCCCATCGAACCACCTAGGAAGCGGAAGTCCATCACCGCGAGCGCCACCGGTTCGCCCTCGAGCGTCGCTGAGCCCGTGACGATGGCGTCGGGACGGCCCGCCTTCTTCTGCACGGCGGCGAGGCGCTCCGCGTACGACTCCACGTCGACGAACTCGAGCGCATCGACCGGCGCGATCGCGCCCGACCACTCGACGAAGCTGCCCTCGTCGGCGAGCATCGCGACGCGTGCATCGATCGGCATGCGCTCGTGGTGGCCGCACTCCTTGCAGACGTAGAGGTGCGCGACGAGGTCCTTGCGGTACAGCTGGGCCTGGCACGACGGGCATTTGAGCCACAGGCCAGCCGGGCTCGGGTCGTCTTCGCCGCGCGTCGGTCGTTGGCGTCGGAACCAGCGCTCCAGGGCCATCGCTCCTCCTCGTCGTGGGACGCTTGGGACGGTGGTCGCCGCGACGCTGCGGCGGAACCCCACGGACCCGCGTCGGGCATGCTACCCCAGCACCCCGTGGCGCGGGGAGGCCCGGAACGCTCGCACCCTCCCGTACCGCCACCTCCGCCGGCGCCGTCCGGCCGCCTGGCGCCGGCGGCGTATCATGGCGGCATGGAGCGCGCGAAGGTGGTGCTGGTCACCCATGTCGGCCAGGGGTTCGGGCGCGCCGTGGCCCTCGGATACGGGCAAGCCGGCTTCGACGTGGTGTGCGCCGACCGCGACGTCGACCTCGCTGCGCGCACGGCCGCCGAGGTCGAGGGCCTGGGCGGGCAGGCGATCCCGTTGCAGGTCGATCCGACCTCGGCGTTGGACGTCGCCGCGGCGTTCCGCAAGGTCCAGGAGATCTTCGGAACGCTCGGTGGCGTCGTGCACGTGGTCGCCAACGACAGCGTCACGCCGTTCGAGCGGCTGGCCGAAGCGGAGCTCGCCGAGCTCCTCGAGGAGGTCGTGAAGAGCAGCGTGTTGGTCCTCCACGCGACGCAGCGGGCGGCTCCGGATGGGTGGGTCGTGCTCGTCGCGCCGCCACCCCGGCCCGGACGGCCGCACCTCGCCGCGGTGGGCGGTGCGCTGGCGCGCCTCGCGGCCGCCTTCCCCGCCCCGACGCTCACCGATCCCGAAGCGGATGGCGCCGACGACGAACCGCCCACGACCGGCTTGCGGGTCAACGTGGTCGTGCCCTCGCGACCGGCGGCGGACCCGCGGCACGACCTGCCGCTGGTGCACGCCGTCCGGCTTCTCGGGGGCCACGCGGCCCAGGGCATCCACGGCAGCGAGGTGATGGTCCGGCTTCCGCCACCACCCACCGTAGTCGAGGCGCTGCTGCCGGAGGTCCGCGCGGCGCTCGACGACCGCGTCCGGCAGGAGGACGACGCCCTGGAGGGCGACGACGACGAAGACGACGATGGGCGCGCCGACGAACCCGACCCCATCGCCGACGAACTGCTCGACGACGAGGCGCTGAACGCGGCCCGCGCCGCGATGGGCCGCTGGGCGCGCGACGCCGGCGAGGAGGGCTTCGGCGACGACACCCGCGGCGTGGGCCCAGGCGGCCGAGGCCACGCGTGAAGTGCCCGTACTGCTCCACGTCCGACACGCGGGTGGTGAACTCGCGACCATCGGACGAGGGGGCGTCGATCCGGCGTCGGCGCGAGTGCGCGTCGTGCCATCGCCGCTTCACCACGTACGAACGGGCGCAGTTCGAGGCGCTCATGGTGCGCAAGCGCTCGGGACGCACCGAGGCGTTCAACCCGGACAAGCTGCTCGACAAGCTGCGCATCGCTTGCAACAAGCGGCCCATCACCGAGAAGCAGCTCCGCGAGTTCGCGTACGGCTTCGAGGACGAGGTCCAGGTGCCCGAGGTCGCCAGCGAGGAGATCGGGCGCCGCACGCTCAAGTTCCTGCGGTCGCTCGACGACGTGGCGTACATCCGCTTCCTCTCCGTGTACCGCGACTTCGACTCGGTGGACCGCTTCGTGGAGGAGATCCGGCAGCTGGGCGACGACGAACGCTCGGCCTGACCTCGCCGCGCGCTTGTTCGACCAGCGTCCCCGTGCTATCCTCGCGTTTGGTTTCGCGCGCGTCGGCCCTGGCGACTCTCCCCGCCACCCCCGATCACCCGGCCGCGCCCCGCACCCAACACGGAGCGGACCCGAGAGGTAACGCATGAGCACGTACTTCCCCAAGGAGCCCACGCCCGGTTGGGTGATCGTCGACGCGTCCGGACAGACGGTCGGTCGGATCGCCACCCAGATCGCGAGCGTGCTCAAAGGCAAGCACAAGCCCGAGTACACGCCCAACCAGCCGATGGGCGACTTCGTCGTCGTCGTCAACGCGGAGAAGGTCGTCTTCACCGGTCGCAAGCTCGACCAGAAGGTCTACACCCGCTACACCGGCTACCAGGGCGGACTCAAGATGACCACGGCGCGCGAGATGCTCGAGAAGGCGCCCGAGCGCGTCCTCGAGAAGGCGGTCTGGGGCATGCTCCCCAAGAACCGCCTCGGCCGCAAGCTGATCCGCCGCCTCAAGGTCTACGCCGGCGAAGCGCACCCGCACGCCGCGCAGCAGCCCGCCCCCATGGAGATCCGTTGATGGAACAGTTCTACGGTACCGGTCGCCGCAAGGCCGCCGTCGCGCGCGTCTTCCTCCGCCCCGGCCAGGGCCGCATCACGGTCAACGGCAAGGAGTTCCAGGAGTACTTCCGCGGGATCCTCGTCGGCGTCCAGGCGCTGGAGCCGCTCAAGGCCACCAACACGGCCGGTCGCTACGACTGCCTGATCACGGTCGCCGGCGGCGGCCCTAGCGGGCAGGCCGACGCGATCCGCCTCGGCGTCGCGCGCGCGCTGCTCAAGATCGATCCCGCCTTCCGCCCCGCGCTCAAGTCCGGCGGGTACCTCAGCCGCGACGCGCGCGTCGTGGAGCGCAAGAAGTACGGCCTTCGCAAGGCTCGCCGCGCGCCGCAGTTCAGCAAGCGCTGACCGCAGCCTCGTAACGGTTCGACCGACCCCGCGCGGCCCGGCGACCTCTGGTCCCGGGCCGCGTGCTCGTGCTCCGGGAGCGAACGATGGACCTCTTCCAAGCCGTCATCCTCGGCATCGTGCAGGGCCTCACCGAGTTCCTGCCGGTATCGAGCTCGGGCCACCTGGTCCTCGCCAACTACTGGCTCGGATGGGGCTCCGACCTGCCGCTCTACGTCGCGTTCGCGACGAACACCGGCACGCTGCTCGCCGTGCTCGTGTACCTGCGCCGCGACGTCGCGAGCGCGGTGGGCGGCTTCGCCCACGGCCTCGTCTCGGCCGAAGCGCGGCGCGGCGACGGGTGGCGCTTGGCGCTGCTGGTGCTCGCGGGTAGCGTGCCGACCGCGGCGATCGGCTTGGCGATCCGGCCGATCTTCGAGGACCTCAACTCGGTCGTCCCGGTGACCATCGCTCTGGCCGTCACCGGACTCGTGCTCTGGCTCGTACCGCGCAGCGGCCCCAAGGCGACGGTCCGCGACCTCACCTTCGCCGATGCGCTGATCGCCGGCGTCGCGCAAGGGCTCGCCGTCGTGCCCGGCATCTCGCGCTCGGGCGCGACGATCGCCACCCTCCTCGCCCGCGGCGCGTCGTCCGACCTCGCACCCCGGCTCTCGTTCCTGCTCTACCTGGTCGTGTCGGCCGGCGTCGCGCTCCTGGGCATCGGCGAGGTCCTCGAGGCCGACCTCGCGTGGGGCGCGCTCGCCGGTATGACGTTGGCGTCGTTCGCGGTCGGGTACGCCTCGCTGGTGGTCTTGTTCGCCGTCCTCCGGCGCGGCCGCTTCCGCGTCTTCGCTCCGTACTTGTGGGCCGTCTCGGCCCTGACCCTCGGGCGGGTCCTGCTCGCCTGACCGGCGCCCGATCCCGTTCGCTCGCCGGCGTCCTCGCCCCATCGGACGCCGCGGTACCATGCCCATCAAGGAGGCGCCTGCATGGCTGTCGTCACCCGCATCGCTCCGTCGCCGACCGGCGACCCGCACGTCGGCACGGCCTACGTCGGCCTCTTCAACTACGCCTTCGCGCGCCGGCACGGGGGTCGCTTCGTGCTGCGCCTCGACGACACCGACCGTGCGCGCTACGTGCCGGAAGCCGAACAGCGCATTCTGGCCATGTTTCGTTGGCTGGGGATCATGCCGGACGAGGGCCCCGAGGTCGGCGGACCGCACGGTCCGTACCGGCAGAGCGAGCGCTTGGACCTCTACCGGACCCACGCCGACCGCCTCGTGGCCGAGGGCAAGGCGTACCGCGCCTTCGAGACCGCCGAGGAACTCGACGCCCTGCGCGCGCAGCAGAAGCGCCGCGGGATCGACCCCGGCTACGACGGGCGCGGTCGGACCCTGCCCGCCGAGGAGCAGGCGCGGCGCGCCGCGGCCGGCGAGCCGCACGTCGTCCGCTTGGTGACGCCCGACGAGGGGGCCACGACGTTCGCCGACCTGTTGCGCGGCGAGGTGGCGGTGCCCAACGCCGAGATCCGAGACGCGGTGATCCTCAAGAGCGACGGGTACCCGACGTACCACCTCGCCAACGTGATCGACGACCACCTGATGGGCGTCAGCCACGTGATCCGTGCCGAGGAGTGGGTCGTCTCGACGCCGCTGCACCTGCTCCTCTACCGCGCGTTCGGCTGGGAAGCTCCGGTGTTCGCGCACTTGCCGCTGCTGCGCAACCCCGACGCCAACAAGACCAAGATCAGCAAGCGGAAGATGGACACCTCGGTCGACTCGTACCGCGAGCAGGGGATCCTCCCCGAAGCGCTGCTCAACTTCCTCGGCACCATGGGGTGGAGCATGCCCGACGGACGCGAGGTGTTCGCGCTCGACGCGATGATCGACGCGTTCGACTTGGAGCGCGTCTCGCTCGGCGGTCCGGTCTTCGACGTCAAGCGGCTCCGCAACCTCAACGCCCGCTACCTGCGCGACGTGTTACCGCTCGAGGACGTCGCCGAACGCGTCGCCCCCTGGCTCCGCGAGCGCGGTTTCGAGTGGACGGACGAGGAGTACCTGCTCGACGTCGTCGACGTCCTGCGGCCGCGCGCCGAGACGCTCCGCGAGCTGGCCGACCAAGCCGAGCCGTTCTTGGCGGCGCGCGTCGCGTACGACGTCGACGCCCGGCGCCGGTTGGCGGCCGGCCAGGCCCATCTCGAGCATCTCGAAGGGGCGTTCTCACGCCTCGAGTTCTTCGACGACGACGCGATCGACGACCTGCTCCACGACTACGTGCAAGGGCAGTCCGTGCGCATGGGCGAGGTGATGATGCCGCTGCGGGTGGCCCTGGTGGGCACCACGAACGCGCCGGGCGTCGTCGACCTGGTCGCGATCATGGGCCGCCACCGCACCCTCGAGCGTCTCGGCCACGCGCTGCAGGCCATCCAAGAGGGGCTCCCCGACGACGATCCGGAGCGGGTGAAGGCCGAGGCCGAGGCGGCGGCCAAGGCCGCCGAGGCCGCGAAGGGCAAGCGCCGACCGCACCTCGGCGCCGAGCGGGGCTGACGTGGGCTGGTTCGACCGGCTGAAGCAGGGCTTGACGAAGACCCGCGACCTGGTCACGCTCGGTGCGACCCGCACGGGCAGCGACTGGGAGATGGATTGGGACGACCTCGAGTTCGCCCTGGTCGGGGCCGACGTCGGCGCCAAGATCGCGCGCGAAGTGGTCGCGGAGGCCAAGGCGCAGCGCGAGCGGGGGGCGCCGTTCCGTGAGGCGCTCGAGCAAGCGCTCCTCGACCAGCTCGAAGGCAACCGCATGCGGCAGAAGCTGCGCCGGGTGGGCTTCGACCTCGACGTGACCCGGTCGACCGTCGAACCGGCCGGCAAGGTGCTGATGGTCGTGGGCGTGAACGGCGTCGGCAAGACCACCACGATCGCCAAGCTCGGGCGCTACTACCAGGAGCGCGGGAAGCGGGTGCGTTTCGCGGCCGGCGACACCTTCCGCGCCGCCGGCAGCGCGCAGCTGGCCGTGTGGGGCGAACGACTCGGCATC
>JAGXHO010000152.1 GCA_024636105.1 Trueperaceae bacterium
GCTCGGGGTCGACCGAGCCGTCCACCGCGCGCACCGCGCCGGGCTCCTCGCGCAGCTCGCGCAGTGCGTGCGCGAGCGCCCGCCCCGCGTCGGCATCGAGGCGCACCAGGGTCGGCTGGCCCGCATCGCGGACGTGCGCGGGCAGCTGCCCGAGGCGCGTGAGATCGGCACGGACGGCGTAGGTGGCGGCGGTGACGAAGGGGACCGCCACCGGCGGCAGCGGCCGGTGGGTCAAGAGCGCTTGGGCAGGTGCACCACGAGGAGCCCCGCGCGCAGATGGGCGGCGATCGCGTCGTGCTCCACCGGTCCGGGCAGCCGGAAGCTGCGCTGGAAGGGGCCGGTGGGCCGCTCGCTGAACATGGGCCGCACGCCGTCCTCGAGCGTCTCCCGCACGCCCGCGACGATCAGTTCGTCGCCCTGAAGCGCCAGCTCCAGGTGCTCCTGGTCGACGCCGGGCACCTCCAGACGGAGCTGCCAGGCGTCGCCCAGGTCGAGCAGGTCGGCGCGCGGGCCGGCCGCTTCGGTGGGGAGGTCGCGCAGGATGAGGTCGTCGAGGCGGTCCTTGACCGCGATGAGCGCCTCGAGGTCGTTGCGGGTGCCGAGTTCGTCCAGGTGCATCTCGGCGCGAGTCTAGCACCGGACGTTAGGCTGGTCCGATGCCCGCCGACCGCCCACCACCGCGCACCGCCAGGCCGCACGCCCACGCCAGCGGCCCGGTCGTGCCGGTGCTCGCCGCCCCCACTGCGGCCGGCAAGACGGCCGCCGCGCTGCGCCTCGCCGCGCATCCCGCCGGCCGCGGCCTCGAGGTGATCAGCGCCGACGCCATGCAGGTCTACCGCGGCCTCGACGTCGCGACCGCCAAGCCGACCGCCGCGGAGCGGGCGCGCGTGCCGCACCACCTACTCGACCTGGTCGAGCCGTTCGAGCCCTTCAGCGTAGCGGCCTGGGTGACCGCGGCCGAGGCCGCGATCGACGACGTGCTCGCGCGCGGCGGTCGGCCGCTCGTGGTCGGCGGAACCGGCTTCTACCTGGCGGCCCTGGGAGACGGCCTCCCGACGACGCCTCCCAGCGACCCGGCGCGGCGCGCGGCCTTGGAGGCGGAGCTCGCCGAGCGCGGCCTGGACGCGCTCGAGGCCGAATTGCGGGCCGCCGCGCCCGAGGACGCCACCCGCGCGCAGCGCAACCCGCGGCGGGTGCTCCGCGCGCTCGAGGTGCTGCGCGCCACCGGCCGGCCACCCTCGTCGTTCCCCGCTGCTCCGGCGCGCTTTCGGTTGCGGACCTTCGTGGCCCTGCCGACGCCGCCCCTCCTCGCGCAGCGGGTGCGCGAGCGGGTGGCGGCGATGGTGGCTGCAGGGCTGGTCGACGAGGTCGCGCGGCTGCTCGCCACGGTGCCGCCGGAGGCGACCGTGTGGCAGGCGATCGGGCCCAAGGAGCTCGCCCCCGTGCTGCGCGGCGAGCGACCGCTCGCGGCCGCGCTGGACGACGTCGCCGACGCCACGCTGCGCTACGCCAAGCGCCAGCGCACCTGGTTCGCCAAGCGCCCGGCGCACGCCGAACGACGCACGGACGTTCTGGACGCGCTCGATTCGGAACTGCTCGCTTGGTGGCGCGGCGCATGAGGTAGCGCCGCGTCGCGCGATGCGGCGCGGCGCTCCAGGAGCGGACGGGCGAGGAGGCGGGCGATCGGGTTGGCTGTGGGCGGTTCGGCGCGGAGCGGGCGATCAGCTCTCGACCGGCGCCTCCTTCTCCTTCTTCTTGCGCTTGCCGAAGAACCCCTTGACCCGTTCGGAGAAGGTCTCGCGCCCCTCGATCACCTCACCCATCTCGTCCGCGTACGCGTGGAGCAGCTCGCGCGCCTTGGGGGTGAGCTTCTTGGGCGTGTCGACGAGGATCGTGACGATCTGGTCGCCGGTGCCCACCTGCCGCAACCGCGGCATGCCGTGCCCGCGGAGCCGCACCTCGGTGCCCGAGCGGGTGCCGGCCAGCACCTCGACCACCTCTTCGCCGTCGAGCGTCGGGACGTGGAAGTGCGAGCCGAGGGCCGCCTGCGCCAGGCCGACGTGCAACGCGAAGCGCAGGTCGTCGCCGTCGCGGGTCAGGTGCTCGTCGGGGGCGAGCGTGAGGTAGACGTAGAGGTCGCCCGCCGGGGCGCCGTCCAGGCCGGCGTTCCCCTCGCGCGGCACGCGCAGGCGGTAGCCGCCGTCGATCCCCTTGGGCAGCCCCACCTGGACGGTGGCGCGCTCGACGGTGCGCCCCTGGCCGCGGCAGGCGGTGCAGGGCTCGATCACGATCTCGCCTTGGCCGTTGCAACGGGGGCAGGGTTGCTGCGTGACCACGGTGCCGAAGAACGACTGTGCCTGCATCCGCACGGTGCCGCTGCCGGCGCACTGGACGCACTTCTGCTTCCCCTTGCCGCCGGGCTCCGCGCGCTCGCCGTGGCAGCGCGCGCAGGCCGTGCGGCGCTCGATCTCGACCGGCACGGTGGAGCCGTCGCGCGCCTGCTCGAGGGTGACCTCGAGCTCGACCTCCAGGTCCTCGCCGGGCGTTCCGCGCTGCACGGGCCGCCGCCCCGCCATGCCGCCACCGAACACGGAGGCGAACACGTCGAAGATGTCGCCGGGGAAGTGGGCGCCCGCGTCGGCGGAGCCGTAGCGGTCGTAGCGCTGGCGCTTCTCGCCGTCGGAGAGGACGGCGTACGCCTCGTTGATCTCCTTGAAGCGCTCCTCCGCGGAGGCGTCGCCCTGGTTGCGGTCGGGGTGGTACTTGAGGGCGAGCTTCCGGTAGGCGCTCTTGATCGTGGCGTCGTCGGCTTCGCGCGCGACCCCCAGCAGCTCGTAGTAATCGGCCATCGCGCGCCAGTATACGGGAGGCATCGGGCGACGCCGTCGCCCCGGACGCAAGATCCTTGCGCGCGATCGAGGCAAGCCGAGGTCCGGGTGCGCGCGGGTCGCCGCTCAGTGCCCACCGCGGGGTTCGCGCACCCAGCGGCCCCGGATGGAAACGCTTTCAGAGCGTTCTCCGTGGGACCGAGATGATGCCGGTCGCGGATCGACCGCGTTCGCGTGCCTGACGGCGTTCGTCTGAAGATGAACGAATGGTGGCTTGACGGGCCGAACCTGGGCTGCTAGCATCCATGAAACGGCTTTCAGACCGACCCGGAAGGGCTTCGCGCCATCGCGTGGGGCCGTCCTGGACCCCAGGGGCGCGCGAAGGAGGTTGGGCATGGCGACGATCCGAGAAGTCTCCCGCCTCGCGCGCGTTTCACCGGCCACGGTTTCACGCGTCCTCAACGGCACCACGCCGGTGGCGGACACCACCAAGGAGCGCGTGCTGGAGGCGATCGCGACCCTCGAGTACAAGCCGAACGCCTTCGCTCGCGGCCTCGCCACGAACCGATCGGGCGGTATCGGCATCACCGTCAACCAGGTGTCGAGCCCGTACTTCGGCGCGTTCATCGAAGGCGTGGAGCAGATCGTCCGCGCGGCCGGCCTGCACCTGATGGTGTCGAGCGGCTTCGCCGACGCCAACGCGGAGCGCGAATCGATCGACTTCCTGCTCGAACGCCGCTGCGACGGGCTCGTCGTGCAGGCCGAGGGGCTCCCCGACGACGCCCTCATCGATCTGGTGCGCGACGGCGCGGCCCCGGTGGTGGTCTTCGGCCGCTCGATCACCGAGATCGAGGACGTCTGCGTCGTCACCAACAACGAACTCGGCGGCGAACTCGCCACGCGGCACCTGCTCGAGCACGGCCACCGGCGAATCGGCCACGTGACCGGGCCGCTCTCGTACCCCGACGCGCGCGACCGCCTGCACGGGTACCGCCGCGCTCTCGAGGCTGCCGGCGTCGCGTACGAGGAGCGTTACGTCGTCGAGTCGAACTTCCTCGAAGAGGGGGGCGCCGAAGCGGCGATCCGGCTGCTGGACCGCGCGCCCGACCTCACCGCCATCTTCGTGGCGAACGACCAGATGGCGGCCGGCGCCATGCGCGCCCTGCGTGAAGCGGGGCGCGAGATCCCGGGCGACGTCTCCGTGGTCGGCTACGACGACGTCTTCCTGGCGCGCTACCTCACACCGACCCTGACCACGATCCGGCAACCGCTCGTCCACATGGGACGCGCGGCCGCCCACCTGCTGCTCGAACGCCTCGGACATCCACGAAGGGAGGTGGTGCGCCGGTTCGACCCGGAACTGGTCGAGCGTCAATCGGTCGTGCGAACGCGCTGACCGGAACGCTCTGACCCCGCCCCACCCGAAGGGTGACGCGCCGATCGCGGCAACGATCGAGCGCAGGCGCACCGGTTCCGAGGATTCACGTTCGCGCGTCGTCGAGCGGATCAAGCCCCCGCGACGCCCGATCGCCCCCACGTTCCGCCGGATGGCGGAACCCCGGGCACCCACCTCCGGCGAGATTCTAGCCCCTGCGGGCCGGACCCTCGGCGAGCGCGGTGCCGAGAGAGGAACTTCATGCGCAAGCTCGCTGCCGCCCTCCTCATCCTGTCGGTCCTCGCCATGGCGAGCGCCCAGGTGGAAATCCGTTGGTTCGTCGGCCTCGGCGCCGGCACCGACGAGCCCACGATCGCCGCCCAGCAGGCGATCGTCGACGACTTCAACGCCTCGCAGAACGACGTTCGCGTCGTCCTCGAGATCGTCGACAACGACCAGGCCTACGACGTCCTCGCCACCCAGATCGCCGCCGGCAACGCCCCCGACATCGTCGGCCCCATGGGCATCCGCGGCCGCTCCGCGTTCCCCGGCGTCTGGCGCGACCTGAGCGACCTCATCGACGCCAACGACTACGACCTGACCGACTTCGACCCCGCCCTGGTCGACTTCTACATCACCGAAGGCGAGGGCCAGCTCGGCATCCCGTTCGCCGTGTTCCCGAGCTACATCACGTACAACGTCGACCTGTTCGACGAGGCCGGCCTCCCGTACCCGCCCGCCCGCTACGGCGAGCCCTACACCACGGTCGATGGCGAGACGGTCCCGTGGGACCTCGACGCCCTGCGCGACCTCGCCATGCTGCAGACGGTCGATGCCAACGGCAACGACGCGACCATGGACGCGTTCGACCCCACCCAGATCGTCCAGTGGGGCTTCGGCGTCATGTGGACCGACATCCGCGGACGCCTCACCCTGTTCGGCGCCGGCAACTTCGTCGACGAAGACGGCAACGCCGTGATCCCCGAGGCCTGGGCGACCGGCGCGCAGTGGCTGCACGACGCCATGTGGGTCGACCACTTCTACCCGAACGGTCCCTACGGCAACTCGGCGCTGCTCTCCGCCGGCAACTGGTTCGAGTCGGGCAACCTCGCGATGGCGCAGACCCACCTCTGGTACCAGGGCTGCTGCATGTTCGCGCTCGA
>JAGXHO010000153.1 GCA_024636105.1 Trueperaceae bacterium
CGGTCGAACCGGCGGCCACGTCGACGCGCCCGGTGACGTCGATCGCCACGGGCCCGAGCTGGTAGGCGAAGGACACCTCGTTGGAGAACGCGCCCGCCCCTCGGCCATCGAGGGTCGACACGCGGTAGGACGCGAAGACCTCGTCGGAGAGGTAGCCGCCCAGGCGCAACGACACGCCGAACGGGTCGCTGCCGTCGAACAGGCCGGTGAGGGGCGTCGTGCGCAACTCGACGACGTCGATGCCCAGGGTCTCGGCGAGCGCCGCCTGGATCTCGGCGGTGACGAGCAGGTCGACGGCGGCGTCCAAGGCGTTCTGCGCCACGGCTCCGGCGAAGCCGCTCGCGACCTCGAGGCGCCCGAGCGCGACGAGGGTCAGGAGTTCGAGGTCGGTGAGCGGGCGGGCGCCGAGCCCGCCGTCGAGCCCTTCCACCAACGCGTCGCTCGCGAGTTGCGGTTCCAGGTCGAGGGCGAACACGCCGCCCTCGTTGGTCGCCTCGCCCGCGAAGGCGACGTCGACGGTGAACCGTGGTCCGGGTGGGGCGGTGAAGCGCACGTCGAGCCCGGGCGGCACCACCCGGGCTTTGTCGAAGCTCGTGCGACCGGCGATGCGCAGCGTCGGGAAGATGCCCCGCGCCGGGTCGAAGGTGGCGAGCGCCTCGGTGAGCTCGAGCTCGCGTCCCGCGAAGCGCAGCGTGCCGCGCAGCGAGGAGACGGTGCCGGTGAGGCGCGGCTCGGCCGCGCTACCATCCAGCGTCAGGTCGACGGCGGCGTCGGCGTTCGCGAACGACTCCGCGAACGTCACCCGCTGCGGCGCCACGATGCGGATCCCGTCGAAGCGCACCCGCTCGCGGGCCGCTTGGACCGATGCCGGGGCCGCCTGGGCTTCGGTGGCTGGCGCCGGCGCGGCGGCCTCTTCCGCCGCCCGCCGGGCGGCCAGGTCGATGCGGGCCTGGCTGGCGTCGAGCCGGCCGGAGATCCGCACGCCTGCACCGTCGGCGACGATCCGGGCGTCCGCGTCGGCGGTCGCCTCCGCCACGAAGAGGAAGGGCACGGCCAACGCGAGGCCGGTCCCCCGAACGCGCACGTCGAGCGGCGTCAAGGTCCCGCTCACTTCGAGCGGTCCGCCCACGCGGCCGGTCGCGGCGATCGTCGCCGGTTCGGCGTCCGACCAACGGAGCTCGGCCACCAGGTCCGCGACGCGACCCACCAGCGGTACGTCCAGGTCGCCGACCGCACGAGCATCGAGGCTGAAGCCGGCCTCGGGGAAGGGGCCGATGCGGCCCCCGGCCACTACGTCGACGCGGCCCCCCAGCGGGGCGACGCCGGCCACCCCGGCGCGGACGTTCCAGGACGCACCGGTCAGGTCGCCGCGCACGTCTTCGAGGCGGTACCGGGTGCCGGCGACGCCGAGCTCGAGCGCCGTGGCCTCGGCCACCACGTCGGGCTCGCTCAGGGTGCCGGTCGCGCGAACCCGCAGGTCGCCCACGGCGGTCACGGCGAAGCGTGCCAAGCTCGGAACCAGTCCGAGCAGCGGGGAGAAGTCGGCGTCGGTCGCCACCAGTTCGAGGTCGATCGCCTCGGGCGTGGCGCTGCCCGCCGCGCGCCAGGCCCCGCGACCCTCGAACGCCGCCTCACCGATGCGCAGCGAAACGCCGTCCCACGAGAGCGCCACGTTGCCGGTGGTGACGACCCCGGCGCGCTCCAAGCGCACGTGCTCGGTGGCGAGGCGCAGGTCGTGCGGCCGGCTCGCCCCCCACGACCAGGCGCCACGGAGGGCGCCCGTGACCTGGGCGACGACGTCGCTGGCTCCGAACGCGGCGGCGACCGCGTCGTGCAACGGGAACCGCTCCATCTGGGCGAAGACCGCCGCGCCGGCACCATCGAGCTCCGCGGTGGCGTAGCTCGCGCCGAGGTCGAGGCGCACCGTGCCGCGTGGACCGTCGGCCAGGTTGCCCTGCAGCGCCAGCGACGCCGGGACCGACCAGCCGCCGAGCACGAGCGGTTCGGCGGCGAACTGCCCGACGACCAGGTCGCCACGCACCGCCACGCTCCCCGCGACGACCCCGTCCAGCGCGCGCGCGCCGCCCAGACCCCCGAGGTCGATGCCGTTCGCCCGCAGGTCGAAGTCGCGGCGTCCGGTGGGCGCCGGTCCCCATGCGCCGATGCGGAGCGCGGCGCCGTCCCAGTTCCCGTCGACCGTCACCACCCCACGGCGCGCGCGCAAGGCTCCATCGATCGCGAGCGACCCCCCTTCGCCACGGATCTCGAGCACCAACGTCGCCCCGCCGGCGATGGGGACGACGATGCCCTCGGCATCGACGCGCCCCGACCAGCCCGCATCGGTCCAAGCGAGCTCGCCCGCCACCCGGCCGCCCGCGGCGGTGGCGTCGACCGTCCACGCGGTCCGCTGCGCGCGCGCGTCGCGCGCCAAGGTCGCGACGCCGAGCGCCTCGGAGCGGAGCGTGAGGTCGGCTCCGTCCCACTCGAGGCGACCCTCGAGCTGCGCGAGCTCTGGCGGCGCCGATGGCGCATCGATCCGCCACGCGAGCTCGGCGGCGCCCGGGTCGAGGGTACCGTCGAGGATCAGGGTCGTGCCTTCGGTCCGGACGCTCGCCCCATCGAGGAGCAGCAGCGCCTCGCCCGAGCGACCTACGTCGATGCGCCCGCCCCAAGCGCCATCGCCGATCCAGGCCAAGCCGTCGCCGCGCACGCCGCGCCACAGGTCCACCACGCTGCGCGGTGGCAACGTGGTGGACCACCCGCCCTCGATCCCGACCACGCTCACCCGCAACTGGTCCGGAGCGGCGAGCTCCAGCCGCGCGGGTCCCCACGCGAGGTCGGCGGAGCCCTCGATCCGCACCGGACCTTCGCTCCAGCCACCGCGAAGACGCGCCGTGCCGCCGCGACCGTCGTCGAGCACGACGTCGATATCGGGCCAAGCACGCCCCCGCAACGCGAGGGTGCCGTCCGGGGTGCGCGCTCCGGCCGCGATCAGCGCGCGCCCATCGACCCATCCCGCGTCGACCTGCCAGCCGCCGCTCGGGTCGGCGACCGCCACCTCGAGGTCCGGGACGATGGCGGTTCCGGACACCACCACGGTCGCGTCGAACCGCGCACCACCCAAGGTGGCGCCGGCGAGGCGGCCGGTGCCGTTCCATCCGGCGGCGGTGCGGGCCACCGGCCACGTCGCGGTGCCACCGATCACGGAGCCCTCGATGAGGCCGGCCAACGCCCCGTCCGCGAGGCGCCCATCGAGCGTGGCGCGGAGGTCGACCGGGGCCGCCGCCAGCTCGCCGTGCACGCGCGCGGAGATGGCGTCGCCACCAGCTTCGCGCGTCCAGGTTCCGTCCAGCGAAACGCTGCTGCCGGGCAGCGGCACCGCGTCCGCTCGCAGGTCGAAACCGGAGAGATCCAGCGTGGCCGTGCCGGACACGCGCTCGCCGACGAGGCGCCAGCCCGCGTCGAGGTCGCCCTCCAGCAGCAGGTCGCCGATCTCGACGCCCGCGAGCACCAGCCCCTCGCCGCGCCCGACGACGCTCGGCGCGGGATCGAGCCGTGCGGTCATCGCGACGCGGCCAGCACCGTTCGACCACGCGTCGAGGTCCCCCTCGATCGAGAGCGCAGCCGCCGTCGGATCGAGGATGGCCGACCAGCCGGACCAGTCGTCGCCACCATCGGCGCGCAGCACACCACCCGTCGCCGTGAGGGTGGCGTACCCGGTCGACCCCGCGATGCGGCCGCCGCCGCTGAGGGCGCCACCGCCGGCGCGCAGGTCGACGTCGACGTCGAGCCCGGCAGCGCGTCCGATCGCCTGGAGCTCCGCCATCGGCTCCACCGCCGGCCGCCACGCCGCGGTGCCGGCCAGCGCCACGCCGTCCCCTTCGGCACGCCAAGCGGCGCGCAGGGTCGGATCGCCAGCGTCGCCCGTCGCCACGACCTCGCCGTCGAGCCGCGCGCCCAGGGCGCCCCACGTGACGCCTTCGAGGTCCAGGCGGGCCGTCAGCTCGCCAGCCGCGAGGTCGACCGCCGGTCCGGTGTACGCCACCGGGCCGGCCACGCGCCCGCTGAGCCCCGGCACGCCGCGTACGTCGGCGAGGTCGGCATCGAGGCGGAACGAGGCGGAGAGGGTCCCGTCGTCGGCCAGCCTCCCTTGGCCGACGAGCTCGCTCGCCGCGGTGCGAAGACGCGCCACGTCGATGCGGAGGTTCGCGACGCCGGCGAGCGTGCGGGCGTCCACCCGGAGATCGATGCGTGGAGCCTCGAGCATGGGTAGGACGTCGGCGGCATCGACGTCCTTGAGATCGACGACCGCAAGGCCCCCGCGCTCGGCGGACCACGAGCCGGTCGCCGACAGGCCTTGGCCGATCAGGTCCATGCGCGCTTCCGTGCCGTCCCACACGGCTTGACCGTGGGCAGGCACGCGTCCGGAGAGCGCTACCGCTAGGTCGACCTGCGGCACCGGGCCACGCCCCCCGACGACGCCCGCGGCCGAGAGCACGGTGGCGTCGTCGACCGTCCACCCCAGCAGCTCGGTCAACGGCGCCTCGAGCGCGACCCGGCCCGACCAGGCGCCGTCGAGGGTCGCGGGCAGCACCACCGACCCGCCCCCGATCGCACGCGCTCCGACCCGAGCCGTCACCTCGGCGGTGAGCTCGCCGGTTCCGACCAGCTCGGCTTCGGCGGCGTACCGACCGGCAGCGGCCACGACGCGGCCGCTCCCCGACCACCCGTCGGCGGGGTGGAACGCCAATGCGTCGGCTCCGAGGGTGGCGACGGGGAGCTGCCCACCGGCCGTCTGCCCGTTCAGCACGAGCGCCCCCGCATCCCAGGTGGCGACGAGGTCGCCCCATTCGAGGCTCCATGCCGGTGCGGCCGCCACCCGGGCGCGCGTCGCGGTCCCCCCGAGCAGGGTCAACGTGCCGGCGAGGTCGAGCGGTGCGAGGGGGCCGGCGAGCTGGAGGACGCCGTCGACCGCCGGGGCGCGCGCGTCCACCTCGACCTGGAGGGCGCCGTCCTCGCCGGGCGCGAGGCGAGCGGCGAGCGCGATGCCGGCCACC